>NZ_QKOB01000016.1 GCF_003226535.1 Meiothermus sp. Pnk-1
GCTCGGCGATGACCCTGAAGGTGGCGGGGTCGATGACATAGAGCCGGTTGGTCTTGCCGTCGGGCACATACACCCGTTCGGGAAATCCCTTCACCGCAGGCGAGAGCCTCCCCGCCCGGGTGAAGGCATAGACATCCTTGGGGTCATAGGGTGGCATCCCCGGGAGGCCCACCTTTAGCTCGAGGCCTGCGGTCGTGGGGGGTGGGCTCGAGGCCCCCTGGGCCGCTGGGCTAACCGCCGGCGAACCAGAGGCGGCAGCGGCGGAGTAGGAGTTCTTACAGCCCCCTACAAATAAAATCACTCCAAATAATAGGAGGGTGGCACGCAGCACATGGCGATTCTAACTAAACGTAGATGATTCCAGAATGAAGCGGCTGCCTAGACCAACCGGCTGCGCAGCCAGCTCGAGGCAAAGTCGATGAGGTTGACCACGATCACGATGGCGATCACCCCGATGATCATCTGGTCGTAGTGGCCCGCGTCCATAGCCCCCTTGATGAAGTAGCCGATCCCCCCTGCCCCCACCAGCCCCAACACCACCGAGACCCGGAAGTTGATCTCGAAGCGGTAGAGGGTGTAGGAGACGAACAGCGGTAGCACCTGGGGCAAGATCGCCCAGCGCAGCACGTTGACCCCCGCGGCCCCGGTGGACTCGAGCGCCTCGATGGGTCCTTTGTCTACGTTTTCGATGGCCTCCGAGTAGAGCTTGCCTAAATCCGCTATGGAGTGAATGGCCATCGCCAACACTCCGGCAAAAGGCCCCAACCCCACCGCGGCCACGAAGACCAGGGCCAAGATGAGGGTATCCACCCCGCGATCTACGTTGTAGAAAGCGCGCATAAAAGCGAACATCCCGCGCATAAAAGCGCTCCCTTGGGTGAGGTTACGGGCCGCTAGAAAGCTCGAGGGAACCGCGAATATTGCCGCCAAGAAGGTCCCGACCAAGGCAATCTCGACGGTCAGGGCCATTTCCGAAAGCACGCTTTGCAGGGGGAAGATGTTGGCGTCGGGGTTGGCCAGGTTGGGCGGCCAGGCTTTGTGGAAGAATCCCACCAGGAAGGGCCAGCCCTTGACCAGCTTCTGCAACTGGAACTCGGTGGCTTCAAAGGCCGGGAGCAAAATCGAAACCACCCCGGCGAAAATCATCCCAGAACGCAGGTCGCCCGCTTCCTGCAGGTTGGGGTGGCGCAGCCCCACCAGGCCCGCCCCCAACATCAGCCCCGCCAGCACGAAGAGGGCCAGCGCCCCGTACTGGGTACGGGCCGGTTGCAGCAAGCGATACCCGGCCTCGCTGGCCTCTTGGGGGATGCTTCCCTTGAGGTCCGCGAGCGAGGTGATGGGCTCGAGGGTGGGCTGGCCGATCTCCTTGAGGATGGCGTTCTTCTGGGGGATCGCGGCGTTGTAGTCCTCCACCAGCTTGCGCTCGGTCTCGGAAGGGGTGGGCACAAGGAGTTTATAGTAGCCCGTCATACGGGGCAAGTAGGTATGCCCACCCCCGCTCGAGTTCAACCACCAAAAAGCCAGCCCCCCCAACAACACCGCCCCTCCATAGATAAGCAGGCGAAGCCGAAGGTGGTTTTGGCCCAGCAAAGCCAGGATCAGGGTCAAGGCCAGCGCGCTCAAGCCTTCCATCAGCCCGTTGAGCGGAACCAGCCGAACCAGCTGGGCCGGTTGGGAATACCAGGCTAGGCCCACCAAGGCGCTGCCCCCACCCCCGATGATTCCACCCCAGGCCGCCCAGCCGCCGCCCCGCAGGGCCAAATAGAGGGCGGCGACGATCAGCAACGGGATCAAGAGCAAAAGGGGGAAGGTCGGCGCCAACGCGAGCAGGGTGGGATCCACGGTCTCGCGGCTCAGGAAACCCGAGGAGCGGCTGAAGGGGAAAGCCACGAAAGCCACCAGAATCCCCAACGCCCCGCCAATCACCAAGCGGCGCATCGAGCCCTTGGCTACCCCCGAGAGCGCCGCCAGCCCCACACCGATAAGGAGATAAAACAGGATGGTCGTCATACCGTGACCTCGAGGAACGGGCAGGGTTCGCAAGCTCTCGTCATACGTCGTACGCGATCCGTGCCCCGTGAAAGCTTAGACGTATGACCAAGCGCGGCCTCACGCCAGCATCTCCTTCCGCTCATAGATCCCGTCCACCAACTCCTCGGTAAGCTCCTGCGGGGCGCCGTCGAAGACCAACCGCCCACGCCGGAAGGCGATGATGCGGCGGGCGTATTGGCGGGCCAGCTCGAGGGTGTGGATGTTGATCACCACCGTCACCCCATCGGTAGCGTTGAAATGCCGCAGGGTGCGCATCACCTCCTCGGAGAGCACCGGGTCGAGGTTGGCGGCGGGCTCGTCAGCCAGGATCAGGGTAGGCTCTTGGGCCATGGCCCGGGCGATGGCCACCCGCTGCTGCTGCCCGCCCGAGAGCGAGTCCACCCGCGCGGTTTCCTTGGCGCTCAAATCTACCCGGGCGATCTGCTGGCGGGCGATTTCGTAGTCGCGATCAGAATACAGGCCCAGCAAGCCCCGCCAGGTCGGGAGGTAGCCGAGCCGTCCGTGCAACACGTTGTCCAGCACCGACAGCCGGGTGACCAGATTGAACTGCTGGAAGATGAACCCCACCGTGCGGCGATACTTTTGCAGCTCACGCTTGGGGAGCTTGGTAATGTCCGTACCGTCCACCACCACTTGGCCCTGACTGGGGATCAAAAGGCCGTTGAGGGTGCGCAAGAAGGTGCTCTTCCCCGCGCCCGAACGCCCGATGATCGCCACGAAATCTCCCTTGGGGATGGAGAGGCTCACGTCCACAAGAGCCTGAAAGGGGCCCCGCGCGGTGTGAAAGGTCTGCGAGACGTTCTTGACCTCGATCATAGGAAACCTGATCGCTCATAGCCTATACCCAGACCTGATCGGTCTGGTAAGGGGCATTGTGCGGCTGCATGCCTTGTGTTGTACGTCATACGCTAAACGCGGTGAGACAGGCCCAAGGAAGTTAGCCCCTGGGTGGCCCAGGGGCGTTTCGTCTCCATCGGCAACTTTTTACTGACCGGCCACCTTGCGGGCCTCCCGCACTACGTCGTAGTCGGAGTCCTTGGCGGGGATCATGTAGTCGATGCGGTAGAGGTCCATGAGCAGCTTGCTGTTGGGAGTTTTGATGCGCTGGATGGCGGCAGCGATGCCCCGGGCCAGGTTAGGGTATTTGGCCAGGAATTGCTTGGAGACGCTGAAGGTATCGCCGGGGATGGGCTTGGAGTAGAAGATAGCGGTGAGCTGGGCGGCCTCTTCGGGCTTCAAAAACTGAGTCCAGGCCCCCGACTTGTTCTTGTCGTCGTTGGCAAAGGTGGCCGCGGCATCTACCGACTTGTTGAGCACGGCCAGCACCGCCGAGTCGTGTTTGCCGGCAAAGACCTGCTTGGAGAAGAGCTTGTCGGGATCCAACCCCGCGGCGATCAGGGCAGCGCGGGGGAAGACGTACCCGGCGGCGGAGTTCTTATCCACCCAGGCGATGGTCTTGCCCTCGAGCTGGCGCACGTTTTTGATGCCGGAATCCTTGCGTACAACGATGGCCGACCAGTAGTAAGGGCCGTTGCCCCGCACGCT
Source organism: Meiothermus sp. Pnk-1 (assembly GCF_003226535.1). NCBI lineage: Bacteria > Thermotogati > Deinococcota > Deinococci > Thermales > Thermaceae > Meiothermus > Meiothermus sp. Pnk-1. The sequence continues at coordinate 3,598 of NZ_QKOB01000016.1, forward strand.
CTTCAGCAGCACCTCAGCACCCACATCTTGGTGGGCGATCACATAGCCGTCGGGGGGGAAGAAGGCGAAGTCCAGGTTGCCGCCGCGCATGGCCTCGATCAGGCCACGGTACTCGGTGGGAATGAAGATCTCGACCTCGACCGTGCCCTTGAACTCTTTCTCGATGTAGTCGGCGATAGCTTGAGCCGCTGGGCGAAGCTGGTCGGAGTTCTGGGTGGGGTTGAAGCCGATGCGCACCTTGACCGGGGTCTGGGCGAACGCGAGCGAAAGGCCAAGCGCCGCCAACAACAGCAACAGGTATCGTTTCATACCGCAGGCTAGTCTACCCTAGGCCGCGGCAACGCAACAGGGGGTGCTGAGAGCGCATTTACATAAACGAGTTCAGAGGCCCCTTATCCGAACGGTTTTCTCTCAGCCTTTTCATCCCCTGCAGGGCGTTATAGTTGACCCAACATGCGCGCCCTGATCTTCGACCTCGACGGCACCATCTTTGACAGCGAGACGGCCATCTTCCGCGCGTGGCAGAGGGTCTACGCCGAGCAGGGGGCCGCGCTCGCCCTCGAGACCTGGTTACCCCTCCTCGGCACCAACGAGGTCAGGTTCGACCCGCTGGCCCACATCGAGGACCTGGTGGGTCACCCGATCGACCGCGGCGCGGTGCTCGAGCGGGCCCGGACCCTCGAGCGCGAGTACGTGGAGGCCACCGATGTGCTACCCGGGGTGCGCGAGTGGATCGCCCAGGCCCAGGCCGCCGGGCTCGGGCTGGCCGTGGCGAGCAGTTCGGGGCGGAGCTGGGTCGAGGGCCACCTGCGGCGGCTGGGGCTGCGGGAGTTTTTCTCGGTGCTGCGCACCCGCGACGACGTGGAGCGCACCAAGCCCGACCCCGCCCTCTTCCTGCGGGCCGCTGAGGGCTTGGGGGTGGAGCCCGCCGAAGCTCTGGTGATCGAGGACTCGCTCAACGGCATCAGGGCCGCCAAGGCCGCGGGGATGCGGGTGGTGGCGGTTCCCAACCCCCTGACCCGGTACTCCGACCTCTCCGGGGCCGATCTGGTGATCCCCAGCCTGGCCGAGGTGCCGCTAAACGCCCTGCTCGAGCGGCTCGAGTCCTGAGCCGGCCCTTGGCGAAGTGGTCTGGTAGCTTGATCTATGCGGACTCAGACGTCCTACGTCGTACGTCACACGTCATACAAAGGGGATCGGTCCCCCGGGTGTACGGCGGTACGCCGTCCCGAAGGGAATCTACCTCCAGGTGTACGGGCGTAGCCCGTCCCGAGACGCCACCCCACGGCTTACGCCGAAACAAGCGTCTCACTCCGCTCGGCGAAAGAAGCGTCACCCCACGGCTTGCGCCGAAACAAGCGTCTCGCTTCGCTCGGCGAAAGAAGCGTCTCCTTCGCCGCCGGTAGGCGGGGTAGGGGATCGTCCCCTGCGTGTAGCGTAAGACGTACGGCGTACGACGTACGACGTAAGTAGCGTTTAGCGTATAGCGTACGACGTATGACCTAAGTCACGTCTTGCGTTTTGCGTATTGCGTACGACGTACGACGTAGGACGTACGCGCAGTGAACCTTGCCCGCGCAGCGACGCTAATCTTTAACCGCCGCCCGGCGCAACCGGTCCATGATGGCCCGCCCCAAACCTTCTTCGGGAACCGGTTCGGCGTAGATGGCGGGCAGGCCCAGCCGGTCGAGCTGGTGCAGGGCCTCAAAGAGATGCGCGGCGGCCTCCCGGAGATCCCCGGTGGGAGAGAGCACCTTGACTACCTTGAACCCCTTGGGTACGTCCCGGAAAGCCAGATACCCAGACTGCCGGCGGAGTTCCCTGGGCACCTCGTCAGGTTGGGCAATCTGGATAGGGGTGCGCGGGGCGTAGTGCTGCGGGAGCTGGCCGGGAACCAGGGGCCTGGCGCTCTCCCCTATCCGGAGTTCTACCCGCCCCAGAATAGGCTCGAGTTCCTCTAGGGAGATCGCCCCGTGACGCAGCACCACCGGCTTTTCGGCCAATAGCAAAATGGTAGACTCCACCCCGTAGAGGGTCGGCCCCCCGTCCAGGATCAGGTCCACCGCCTCCCCCAGCATCCGCTCGACATGCTCGGCCCGGGTCGGGCTCAGGTAGCCAAAGGGGTTAGCGCTCGGCGCGGCGATGGGCAGGCCGGCCCGGCGGATCAGCTCGAGCGCCACCGGGTGGGCGGGCATCCGCACCGCCACGGTGGGCAGCCCCGAGGTGACGATCCCCGGTAGGGCCTCGGCTTTGGGCAGCACCAGGGTGAGCGGCCCCGGCCAGAACTTCTCCATCAGGGGCTCAGCCTGGGTCGGCACCTCTCGCGCCACCCGCAGGAGCATCTCCCGGTCCGCCACGTGAACGATCAGGGGATCAAAGCTGGGCCGCCGCTTGACCTCGAAGATGCGGGCCGCAGCAGAGGCATCCAGGGCACTTGCCCCAAGCCCGTAGACGGTCTCGGTAGGGAAGGCTACCAGCCCCCCCTCCCGGATGACCCGCGCGGCCTGCTCGATCTCTCTTGGCGTAGCCGGCACTACGGCCATAGCTCCCCGATTATGCCAGATGGTCATGGGCAAATGCCCCTGCCGAAACCCGGTTCGGTCACCGCCCAGTTGGCCTCGGCCCGGCCCTCGCCTCCGCTTGGAATCGGCAGCAGAGACTTGCTTGCCAAGCGCTGCCGGTGGCCGTTCATCGCCTCATCCCTCGCCCGCCCCGCCGTGCGGGCGCTATGGTAGTCAAGAAAGATCATCCGTTGCACAACCCCCCGATTATGCCAGAATTTAGAGCATGTGGACCATTAGCCGCCTGGGGGCCGAGGAGGCCCGCGCCGTCCTCCCCGAGCTGGCCGAAGTGTTGCGAGACTGCGTGGACGGCGGGGCCTCGGTGAGCTTCCTGCCCCCGCTCGCCTGGGCGGAAGCCTGGCGGTTCTGGGAGCGGATGCTCTCCGGTCTGGCCGAGGGCCAGCGCATCCTGCTCACCGCCCAGCAGGGCGGGCAGGTGGTGGGAACGGTGATGCTCGAGCTCTCCTCTGCCCCCAACAGCCTGCACCGGGCTGAGGTGCAAAAGCTTCTCGTCCACCGCAAAGCCCGCCGCCAGGGAATCGCCGAAGCCCTGATGCGCGCGGTCGAAAAAGCCGCCCTCGAAGCCGGGCGTACCCTGCTGTACCTCGACACCTGTAAGGGGTGCGCCGCCGAGACCCTTTACCGCAAACTCGGTTGGGTGGAGGTGGGCATCATCCCCCGGTTTGCCAAGCAGCCCCGCGGTTTCTGTGACACGGTGATCTTTTACAAACACCCTACGTCGTACGTAATACGCAAAACGCCAGACGCTAAACGCGAAAAAAACGCTAAACGCGGGGGACGATCCCCTACCCCGTCTACCGGCGGCGAAGGAAGCGTCTCGGGACGGGCGATGCCCGTACACCCGGGGTAGATTCCCTGTCGGGACGGGCTACGCCCGTACACCCGAGGGACGATCCCCTTCGTACGACGTCTTAGGCCATTTCCGCCCGCTTGCGCTGGCTGGGGTCGAGCACCCGCTTGCGCAGGCGCAGGCTCTTGGGGGTGACCTCGAGCAGCTCGTCGGGGGCCAAGAACTCCAGGGCCTCCTCGAGCGTGAACTTGCGGGGCGGGATCAGGCGGATGTTCTCGTCGGAGCCGGCGGCGCGGATGTTGGTGAGCTTCTTGTTGAGGCAGACGTTGACGTTGAGGTCGTTATCGCGGGAGTTCTCGCCCACGATCATGCCCACGTAGACCTCGGTACCGGGGTCGATGAAGAAGCGGATGCGCTCCTGTAGGCGGTGGAGGCTGTAGGCGAAGGCCACGCCCGCCTCCATGGCCACCGCGCTACCGGTGGTGCGGGTCTCGAGCGTGCCCACGTGTGGCCCATAGCCGTGGAAGGTGTGGCTCATCACGCCCTCGCCCGCCGTGAGCGTTAGGAAGAGGGTGCGGAAACCAAAAAGCGCCCGGGCCGGGAGGATGAAATCCGCGCGGACCCGCCCCTCGCCCTGATCCATGTGGACCATCTGGGCCTTGCGGGTACCCAGGGCCTCCATCACAGGGCCAAACTTGGCCTCGGGCACGTCCACCACCAGGTACTCGTAGGGCTCGTGCACCTGGCCCTCCACTTCCTTCAGCAGCACGCTGGGCTGGCCCACGCTGAACTCGAAGCCCTCGCGGCGCATAGTCTCGAGGAGCACCGCGAGGTGTAGCTCGCCGCGCCCATGCAGCTCGAAGGTATCGGGGGTGACCTCGATGACCCGCAGCGCCACGTTGGTCTCGAGCTCCTTCAAGAGCCGCTCGCGGATCTGGCGGCTGGTGACGAACTTACCCTCTCTGCCTGCGAAGGGTGAGGTGTTGGGGGTGAGGGTGAGGCTCACGGTGGGCTCGTCCACCGCCAGGCGAGGCAGGGCCTCGGGGGCTTCCTTGGCGGCGAGGGTGTCGCCGATCTCCACCCCCTCCATCCCGGCGATGGCCACGATGTCGCCAGGGGTGACTTCCTCGACCTCCAGGCGCTCGAGCCCCTGGTGGGTGAAGGCCGCCACCACCTTGACGTCACGGCTCTCGTGCTCGCCCACGACGGTGATGACCTGGCCCTTGCGCACGGTGCCGCGGTGCACCTTGCCGATGGCAATTTTGCCCAGAAAGCTGGAGTGGTCGAGGTTGGCCACGCGAAGCTGGAAGGGGCCCTCCTCGACGCGGGGGGCGGGGATGTGGCTGAGGATGACCTGGAAGAGCTCCTCGAGGTTGTCCTTGCGCTCGTTCAGCCAGGCCGCCCCCTCGCGCCCGATGGCGTAGAGGTAAGGGAAGTCGAGCTGCTCCTCGGAGGCGCCCAGCTCGGCCATGAGGTCGAAGGTTTCGTTCAGGACCTCGTCGGGGCGGGCGTCACGCTTGTCCACCTTGTTGACGACCACGATGGGCTTGAGCCCCGCCTCGAGGGCCTTCTTGAGCACGAAGCGGGTCTGGGGCATGGGACCCTCGGCAGCATCGACCAGCAACAGCACCCCGTCCACCATGGAGAGCGCCCGCTCGACCTCACCGCCGAAGTCGGCGTGGCCGGGGGTATCGACGATGTTGATCTTGACGTCGTTCCACACGACGGCGGTGTTCTTGGCCAAAATGGTGATGCCCCGCTCGCGCTCGAGGTCGTTCGAATCCATGATGCGCTCGCCTTCCGCGTCGTGGCGGGAGAGGGCTTTGGCCTGCTTGAGCATGGCATCGACGAGCGTGGTCTTGCCGTGGTCCACGTGCGCGATGATCGCGATGTTTCTGAGTTCCATACCGTCCTCTTGAGGGATTGGGTTGCCTCTCCCCGGCTCGAGGAACGGCAACAGCACAACCTTCATAGTGTACTTGCCGCGAAGGGGTTTGTATAGGGCAGGAAGCTATAGGGAGAAAGGGCGAGCACGGGGGCTCGCCCCTACACCCGGCAATCGATCAGACGTACCCCAGCGTTTGGCGTTTGGCGTTTAGCGTTTGGCGTATCACGTACGACGTACGACTCACGGCACCCGGCAGGAGCGCACTATAATCACACTGACCATGCCCGCAAGCGCCCCTCGTCCCGCCCGGCTGAGTAAGGAGGAGTGGCTCGAGCTGGAGAAGCAGACTGGCCTGCGCTACGAGTACCTCGACGGCTTCGTGTACGCGATGGCCGGAGAAAGCCGCACCCACAACAACATCGTCGTGAACATTACCCTCGCGCTGGCCCAGAAAGCCAGGGCCAAGGGCTGTCAGTTCCAGGTCGAAAACATGAGGACCTGGGTCAGGGCGCTCAACCGCTACTACTACCCCGACGTGGTGATCAGTTGCGGCAGCGAAGCCCACGAAAGTGAGCTCCACGAGCCCTGCTTCATCGTGGAAGTGCTGTCGGAGACCACCGCCGACAAAGACCGGAGGGAGAAGCTCGAGGCCTACTTCAAGATCCCCACCCTCAAGACCTACGTGCTGGTCTCGCAGGAGGAGAAGCGGGTGGAGGTCTACCAGCGCACCCGCTGGAACCTGGTGTGGAGCGAGTTGATCAACGACGGCGAGCTCGAGGTCGCTTGTTTGGGGGAACCCCTCAACCTCGAGCAGATCTACGCCGGAACCCCCGTCCCAGAAGTGCCCGAAGAAGCCTAAGCACCCACGCTCAGGAGCGAATGACTTACACTAGGCCCGTATGCCAGGGATCGCGATCATTGGAGCCCAATGGGGGGACGAGGGCAAAGGCAAGGTCACCGATGCCCTCGCGGAGGACGCCGACTTCGTGGTGCGCTACCAGGGGGGGGCCAACGCAGGCCACACCGTGGTAGCCCAAGGCCAGACCTTTAAGCTGAACCTGCTGCCCACCGGGGTCATTCATCCGCAGGCCACCAACGTCCTGGGGGACGGAATGGTGATCGACGCCTTTCGCTTCGCCGAAGAGCTGGCCGATATTCGCGCCAAGGGCCTCGAGCCCAAAATCCTAGTCTCCGACAAGGCCCACCTGGTGCTGCCCCACCATAAAGCGGTGGAAAGCCGCAACAACTTCGTGGGCACCACCAAGCGCGGCATCGGCCCGGCCTACTCGGATCGGGCCCGGCGGGTGGGCATACGGGTTGGGGATCTGCTAAGCGATGCGGTGCTGGCCGAGCGGGTCGAGACCCTGCTTGCCGAGAAGCCCAACTCGACCAGGGAAGCGGGCTGGGACACCCGTGAAAAGGCCCTGGCCGACCTCCACCGAATGCGCGATATCCTGGCGCCTTTCATCGCAGATACCGGGCACCTGCTCCGCGAAGCCATCAAGCAGGGCAAGAAAGTGCTCTTCGAGGGAGCCCAAGCTACCCTGCTCGACCTCAACTACGGGGATTATCCCTACGTGACCAGCTCCCATCCCACCGTGGGCGGGATCTTGGTGGGGGCCGGGGTCAACCACAAGGCCATCAACAAGGTCTACGGGGTGGCCAAGGCCTACGCCACCCGCGTGGGTAACGGCCCCTTCCCCACCGAGCTTCCCGAAGCCGAGGCAGAATTTTTGCGGCAGAAGGGGGGCGAGTTCGGGGTGACCACCGGTCGCCCCCGGCGTACCGGCTGGCTGGACCTGGTGCTCCTCAAGTACGCCTGTGAAGTGAACGGCTTTGACGGGCTGGTGTTGACCAAGCTCGACATCCTCTCGGGTTTCCCTAAAATCAAAGTAGGGATCGAGCACCGCCCCGATGGCACAGTGGGTTATGAAGAGCTCGAGGGCTGGGGCGAACTGGCCGGGATCCAAAGCCGCGAGGCCCTGCCGAAGAGCGTGCTGCGGCTGATCGAGCTGATCGAGGAATATACCCAGACCCCGGTGGTGATGTTCTCTACCAGCCCACGCCGCGAGGACACTTTCGGCGCGGTGAGCTGGGTCTGACATCCTTTCTAGTGCTCTGGCTAGTTGATTAAGCATTGTGCGGTTGTGACGTCGTACGCAAAACGCGGCGGATCGCCTTCTCCTAGTGCAAAAACGACAACCGGAGCCTGGGTGACTCCGGTTTTTCTCGTCCTGGACTGGCGGGCCGTGAAGGATTCGAACCTCCGACACCTCGTTTTGGAGGAGGCTACCTGCTCTCCGGCAGCTTACGGCTACCTACGGATATGCCCTTGCTTATCGGCAAAACGGCGAGTGTGTTTACGGCTACTTTCGGCTGTTTTCGGAGCCATAAACCGTAGATAAACCGTAAACTTCCAGGGCCGTTTTTTGCGATAAGAGCCCCCTTTGTGAGGGGTGATAGAATAAGCAAAATCCCCCTGGCCGAAACCAGGAGGAGCCTTCGTGGGGCTCACTCATTCTACACCGGCCACGGGGAGGGAGGGCAACCCGTGGCCGATACCTTCACAAACCACCAAGAGCACGCGCAGGCTTGGCGCAGGTGGCACGCCTGGCGGTATGTCCTGCGCGCCGTGAACGACCTAGCGCCGGAAGTGCTGAAAGACCTCGCCGGGCTGTTGCCCACCTACCAGGGCGCCACCCGGTATCGAGACGACCCGGGCATCTACTTGAGTGATTGGGAGGGGCTGTGTGAGAGCCAGGCTGTGCTGGCCTACGCCAGGCTCGAGGACTTACCCCCTGGGCGGTGGAGGGACGGGCTGAAAGCGCTGGACGAGCTACAGCACGCTTTGGTGCGCTGGGCCACCGGATGGAACCTGAACCACCCCCGGGTGCTGGACTGGGCGCTGCAACACCTGGACATGTGGGCGAGGATGCCGGAGCACACCGGCAAGCCGATACCGCTGTACTGGGGGCCGGTTGTGGTTGTGCCCCCAACACCGCGCTTTACCACGCCGGAGTTTGCCTTACCTATCCACGGTGGAGAGAAAACCGGCGACTGGCGCACCGTGGAGGCCCGCCTGCGTGAGGCGGTCGAGGCGTGGCTAGGCGAGTACAGGGCGCTGTGGCACGCCTGGGCGCTGCCGAACCAGGAGCTCCAAAAACACGCCAGATGGTGGGTGCTGCGCGTGGTCAAGGGCCTCTCGTATACCACAATCGCTGACCAGGGCGAGGAGCCCCTGACCGATGACGCGGTACGGAAAGCGGTAGAACGCCTGAGCCGGGAGCTCAGCAAGTAAAGCGGACACGGGGTTGAACTTTCCGTGTCCGCGCTTTTTCGGCTTGGGTGCCCCATGCTCAAAGCATGGAAAAGAAACCGCTATACACGGTTGAACAGGTGCGGCGATTGGTGGGTATAGACGTGCTAGGCCGGGACGTGGCCTATAAACTCGCGCGCACACACGGTTTTCGGTTGGGCAAGCGCTGGGTGCTGCCCGCCCGCGTGGTGGAAGCGCTGATGGATGGGCGCTTGCCGGAAGAGGAAGACCCCGCCGGTCAGGGCGGGGCTTGAGAAAGGGGTGCGCTGTGGTCCCTGAACGCATTCTACACGATAGGCTAGCCTTTCTCGCCTACTTTCCGGCAGAACAGCGCTCCACAGGCGCAAACCTGCTGCTCGAGGCGGTGCGCGCCGGGTGCTCCGAGCCTCACCAGGTTGTGGGGTTTGCCCTCGAGCGGGCCAACCGGCGCCATTGGAGCGAGGCCGCCCACACGCTGCGGCTGCTGGCCGAGCTCGACCCCGAGGCCCTGCTGGCCGGTGCGCGCTGGGCATTGTGGTGGGAAGCGCTGCCCTGGGCTGAGCGGCAACGGCTCAAAGCCGAGCGCGCAACCGAGGCCCTCGAGCGCCACATGCAGGAGTTGCCGCCGACCGAAAAACAACTGGCCTACCTGCACCGGCTGGGGCACCGTGGCCCGGTGCCAATCAGCCGGCTCGAGGCAAGCCGCCTGATTGACGCGCTACTCAAGGGGGTAAACCGTGCGTCCTGAGCGCATCCCCTCGAGCTTGCGCGCCCTCGAGCGCTGGACACTGTGGCGCTACGAGGAGCGCGACGGCAGGAAAACCAAGGTTCCCTACCGGCCTGACGGCACGCTGGCCAAGTCCAACGACCCGGCCACGTGGTGCTCGCTCGATGACGCCTTGAAGGCCCTCAAGACCGGGCGTTTTGCCGGGTTGGGGTTTGTGCTGGGGGACGGTATCACCGGAATCGACCTCGATTGGAAGGAATATCCCGGTGAGGGTGTCCCGACCGAAGCCCGGACCATCGTGGACCGGCTCGACTCTTACGTGGAGTGGTCACCCTCCGGCAAGGGCTGCCACATCCTGTTGCACGGCAAGCTGCCCGAAGGGTGCCGCAACCGCAAGCAGCTGGCCCCCGGCGTGGAGCTGGAGGTGTACGACCGTGGCCGGTTCTTTACCTTCACCGGCCATCGGTGGGAAGGGTACCCCGACGATCTCCAGGAGTGCCAGACCGAGCTAGAGGCTTTGCTAGCCGACCTGGAGCTGTTGGTGTCCACAGCACTGGCACCAGCTCCAGCACCGGCACCCCACCCTGTGGCGCTGGACGACAAGGCCCTGTTAGAAAAGGCGTTCGCCGCCAAAAACGGGGCCGACGTACGCCGTTTGTGGGAGGGGGATACCAGCGGCTACCGCTCGCAGTCCGAGGCCGATTTGGCCCTCGCGGGCCACCTGATGTTCTGGTGCGGCAACGACACCGCCCGGGCTGACCGGCTGTTTCGGCAGTCAAAGTTGTACCGGCCCAAGTGGGACGAAAAACACCACGCTGACGGGCGAACCTACGGGCAGGCCACCCTCGAGAAGGCCCGCTCAAGTAGTCCCTACAACCCACAGCACCCACACGTGGCCGGTGCTGGCCCCCGTACCCCGCTCGATGAGCGCACGGGAGGCGGGCAGGTGCTGGGGGAGCCGCGCTACAAGGTGGAGCACGGGCAGATTCTGGCGGCCAAAGTGGAGGGCCGAGGCGAGGCCCAGGCCGTGACCTACTACCCGTTGAGCAACTTCGCCGCCGCGATTCGCCGGGAGGTGGTGGCTACCGACGGGCTCGAGAGCGAGGTGCTGTTCGAGCTCGAGGGCTACACCGCCACAGGTCGCGCCCTGCCTGTGGCCCAGGTGCGGGCCGCTGAGTTTGCATCCATGAACTGGGTAACCAAGCACTGGGGCTCAGAGGCCGTGGTGCAACCCGGGCAGGGGGCCAAAGACCACCTGCGCGCCGCGATTCAGTATTTGTCGCTCGGGCTGACCACCCGCGCTACGGTGCATAAACACCTGGGGTGGGCCAAGGTGGGCGGCCACCACGTGTACCTGCACGCTGGGGGGGGCATCGGACCTGACGGTGCGGTGCCCGGGCTCGAGGTGGACCCAGGCCGTGCGCTGAGCGGCTTTATCCTGCCCGAGCCCCCCACCGGCGAGGCCGAGCGGGAGGCCATCCTTCAACTGTGGGAGCTCCGGCACCTGGCCCCTGCGCGGGTGACGGTGCCCCTTATCCTCTATAGTCTGGCCGCACCGCTGGGCCACACCCCCTTCTCGCTCTACTTGAGCGGGCCAACCGGTGCCCGAAAAACCAGCCTGGCCCTGGTGCTCCAAAGCCTGTGGGGGGGGCACGACGCGCCGCCCACCGGCTGGGAGGCCACCGCCAACGCCCTCGAGGGGAGCGCCTTCACCGCCAAGGACAGCTTGCTGTTGATAGACGACTACGCCCCCCAAAACGCCGAGGGCAGGCAAAAAGAGCTCCAGGCCAAGGCCGCCCGGTTGCTGCGCAACCAGGGCAACGGGGTTGGGCGGCTACGTATGCGGGCTGACGGCAGTCTGGCCCCCGACAAGCCCCCGCGCGGCAGTCTGCTTATCACCGGCGAGGACCTACCCCCCGGCCACAGTGTGAGAGCACGGTGCCTGTTTCTCGAGCTCGAGCGGGGAGACGTAGACCTCGAGCGGCTGTCTCGCGCCCAGGCCCTGGCCCGTGACGGGGTGTACGCCCAGGCCCTGGGCGCATGGGTGCGGTACCTGGCCCGGGCCCTCGAGGACCACCAGGCCCGGCTCACCCGGCGTGTGGCCGAGCTTCGCCCGCGCTGGAGCGCCGAGCATGGCCGTACCACTGACGCCCTGGCCCGGCTACACGCCACCTGGGAGACTTACCGCGTCTATGCCGCCACGGTGGGGGTGGAGCTCCAGGCCCTCGAGGCCGGGGTGCTGGAAGCGCTGGAGCAGGTGCGCACCGCCCAGGCTCAGCACCACAAGGACGCCGACCCCGCCGAGCGGTTTGGCGCGCTGCTGTTCGCCGCCCTGCGCATGGGCCGCGCTCACCTGGTGCCCACAGATTGGCGAGCCGGGCAATCCGTAGAGGATTACCTGACCCACCCCGCAAGCTGGGGTTGGCAGTACCACGAACCCACCAGCAGCAGCGACTTTGCCGCCGGGGTGTGGCGGCCACAAGGCCCGGCCATCGGCTGGATACCCAGTGACCCCGAGACCCACGGTATCTACCTCGACCCCAAAGCCGCCTACGCCGTGCTCGCCCGGCTGGCCGGGGAGACCGGCGAACCCCTGCCCACCGAGCGCACCCTGTGGAAGCGGCTGGGCGAGGCCGGGGCTATCCGCACACAGGCTGACGGGGAGTCTGTCCGGTATCAGGCCCGGGTGAGGATAGGCGGGGAACTCCACCGGGTTGTGCATGTCCTAGGGCCTTATATCGGGAAAACCGGGAACACCGGGAACAACACGACAAACACCGTCCAGGACGACACAAAACCTGTTCCCGGTTTTTCATCTGTTCCCGGTAGCGACCGGGAACAAAACCCCGACCCCGACACGCCGCCTGTGGTGTTCCCGGAAGCGACCGGGAACAACCCAGAAACCGGGAACAGCCTAAACTCTGTCCAGGACGACAAAAACTCGCCTGTTCCCGGTGTTCCCGGTTTTGCGGATAGGAGACCCCTAGGGTTCGCGCAACCCCCCGAGGATGAGGACGGTGAGTGGGAGGTGGTGGAGCTATGAACCCCTGGGCCATCCTCACCGCCCAGGTGCCCCAACTGGTGGCCCGGCTCGAGGCCCACCCCCACCCCCTACTCACCGTGGAGGTTGACGGCGAGGTGGTGGCCCGGCTGGTGCGTCCAAGCCGGGCTGACCTCGAGGCCCACGCCCGGTGGCCGGGGATGCCCCGGCTCACCGCCGAGGGGTGGCTGCTCAAGGCGCTGGGCAAACTGGCGCACCGGTGCCCAACCCCACAGGTGAGTGTGGCCTTGTATGCGGGCCGCACCCGGGTTGCGCTGGTGCAACGCAAGCGGGAGGCGACCTATGCCCGGTAGAGCCCCCAAACGCAAGGGTGACCGCGTGGAGCGCGAGGTGGTCACGCTACTGAAAGCCCACGGCCTCGAGGCCCGCCGTGTACCACTTTCCGGTGCTGCCCCCGGCTGGAGCGGTGACGTGGTAGTCACGCTGCCCCGGATAGGGACAGCGCGGGTTGAAGTTAAGAGCCGCAAACACTTCAAGACCCTCGAGGGCTGGCTTGAAGGTAGCGACCTGCTGGTGCTCAAGCCCGACCGCAGGCCGCCCCTGGTGGTGCTGCCCCTGTCGCGGTTGCTCGAGGTGTTGGATGAGTAAGTACCCCAAACTCTCAGAGGCCCTGCACCGCTTGCTCGAGGCTGGCCCCTGGACGGGCACACCCCGCGACCTGTGGAAGGCCCTCGAGGGCTACCGGCAAGAGCCCTGGCCCGCTAACCCGGTAGCCCTGTCCTTGTGGTTGAGGCATCACGCTCACCGGCACGGGCTGGGGGTGACGCTAGGCCACAATGGAGAACACCGGTTTGTGCGTCTAGCACGTGTGTCTAACGGGTTAGTGCCCAATCCGGTATCGGCGCATAGCGCCGCGTTTCGCAAGATAGCGCAACAACCCCGCACCGGCGAAGTGGAACATAACGGAACAGAATCACAACCCGTCACCGGGGTTCCGGGACATACCGGGACACCCCCCGATTTCTGGAGCTTCACGAGCTGGCCCGAGCTCGAGGCCGCCCTGCCACGAATCCTCGAGGCCCTGGGCCCTCGAGGCCCGTTCACCCTGGCCTTCAAACAGATGAGGCCATACGGACCCGGTACCACCAGCACCGGCAACGAGGCCCGGTACCTACCCGCGCTGGTGCGCGACTGGGCTGCCCGGCACCCTGACGCGCTCGAGATTCGCCTGTGGCCCAGGTACGTGGATATCGTCCGCGAGTGGCCGCTGGACGGTGCTACACCGCTTGTCCCAGACACGACGGGGGGCTAAGTGGATATTTCCCCTAATGCAAATTAGCGGAAATGTTTTCATTGAGTCCCACAATGCTATGATGAATCTATGCCCAACAGAGAACACCATGTGGCTAGGGTACGCCCATCCAAAGAGCGCCGCCTGGCCGCGCTGGGGCTCGAGCCCTTAGCCCCTAACGAGGTCAGCGCTCGAGTCAGAATGCGGCTGGACAGGGAGGTGGCCGCCCTGCTCGAGGGGCTAACCCCCGCTCAACGCGGTGAGGTGCTGGTGGCCGGACTCAAGGTGCTGGGATTTTTGCGGGAGGCCGGAGATGGCGAGGCGGGGTAAAGGTGGCGGGACGACCTACTACCACAAGGGCTCGAGGCGCTGGTGCGCTGAACTGAACCTGGGCTTTGACGCCCAGGGCAAGCCGCTACGGGTGCGGGCCTACCACAAGACCCGCCGGGAGGCCGAGGCGTGGCTGGCCGAACAGGCCGCCCTATACCACAAGGGGCTGCTGGCCGACCCCAGCAAGCTCACCCTGAGGGAGTGGGCGGAAAGGTGGCTCGAGCGCAAGGCCAAGGAGGTGCGCCCACGCACCGCCGAGCTGTACCGGCTCGAGCTGTCCTACGCCCTGCCCTCGCTCAAAGACCCCGAGGCCCGCGACCCGTTAGGCGCGAAGCCCCTGCAAGACGTGAAGCCCGCCCACCTCCGCGCGGTGCTGGACGGGCTCATGGAGCGTTACAGCCTGCGCACCGTGAAGATGGTGCGGCAGAAGCTCCACACCCTCTTTGAGGAAGCGCTGCACCTCGAGCTTATCTACAGAAGCCCCGTCGCGCCGGTGCGGATCAAGGCCCCCAGGGGACAGGCCAAGCCCAAGGCCGGTAGAGCCCTCGAGCCCCACGAGCTGAGCGCCCTGCTCGCCGCCCTCGACCAGCACCAAGACCCCCGCACCGCGCTAGCCCTGCGGTTGATGCTGGCCTGTGGCTTGCGCCGGGGTGAGGCGCTGGGGCTGCAATGGGCTGACCTCGACCTCGAGGCCGGGACGCTCACCGTGCGCCGGGCCTGGACGGAGAACGGCAACCACAGGGGGGTAAGCCTGCCCAAGACCGCCACATCCGAGCGTACCGTGCCTATCCCTCACGCCACCCTCGCGCGCCTGAAAGCCTACCGGCTGTGGTACACCGAGCGGCTGGGAGACCCGAGGCCGGATAGCTGGCTTTTTCCCGGCAACGACCCCAGCAAGCCGCTCAACCCCCACGCGCCCAACTGGGCCTTGAAACGGATCACCGAGCGGCTGGGTATTCCACCGCTTCGAGTCCACGACCTCAGGCACTCCTACGGTAGCCACATGCTGGCCCAGGGTGCCCCCCTCGAGCTGGTGGCCGAACGCATGGGCCACGCCAACCCCAATATCACCCTGGAAACTTACAGACATTTGCTCGAGCACGAGCGCCGGGGTTGGGTCCTTGACCCCGAGGATTTGCTGGCCCCTCGAGCCAAGGCTTGAGCCCATAAACCGTAGAATCACCGTAAAACGACCAGCCCGAGGGCAAGGCACCCTCGGGTTTTTGCGTCCTGGACTGGCGGGCCGTGAAGGATTCGAACCTCCGACACCTCGTTTTGGAGACGAGTGCTCTACCGGGCTGAGCTAACGGCCCTTAGTTTATCCAGCGACACTGCTGGCGCATAGGATTCTAGCATAGCAACTTCTTGGCGGCAACCGAGCCCCGGGCAACCCGGTAAATCGCACCACGGTCACGCCCGGCAACTTCATCACACCAATAGTCACCAGCACAGTGCCAATATCACCCCCTAAGGCTTGACGTGAAGTTGACTTTACGTGGCCTAATAGGGCTCGAGGCACGCCATGGCAGCGGATACGTTTCCTCCACCAAAGTTTTCCAAGGCTAGGTTCGAGTCCATCCTCCGAGAACAAGCCAAAGTGTTCAGCCAAAACCTAAACTTTAGAAACGCGATGTTGGCCTTGGCGGGTTCCGATGAGAATGCCCAGGCGTTTTTTCAGCTCCCAGGGGTCGGAATTGGAGCCTTCGCCAAAATGGTTAACCTGCCGGTCTCGACGGTACGCCACTATATTCGGCTGGGCCTGATCGAACCCTGGGAGGTAGAAGGGCGTTACCGCTTCCAACCTGTGAACGTGCGTCAAGCTCAGACGGTGCGGATGTGGCGTGAGTTGGGAATGAGCCTAGAAGAGATCGTTCGGCGCAAGCAAAAACAGCGTCAAACCGATCCCACGCTGATACTCAAAGATTTGATCCAGAAAGTACCTCACGATACGGGGCAGACGGGCGCTTTAGGCATCGCTTTGGTACGACAGGAAGTCAAAAACCACGAGCTTCACATGCACACCGACATCTGGAGCGGCAATCAGCTGCCTGACCCGAACCCCCAGATCGCCGAGGAAGCGGCTCGCCTCCGCGAGATCATGCACGAGTTGCGCGAGGAATACCGAGCCGTGCGGGAGCGTCTCGAGAAGAAAAAACTCGAGATCGAGGAGCGAATCTCCCAGGTGCGGCACATCGAAGACGAACTCTATAAGGGGGTTTGAAGGTGAAACCCTGGATTTTATTTGAAGAAGAAGCCGCCCGTAAACTCGAAGCTTACCGGTCTGAAGCGGAAGCGACACGTCAGCTCGAGGCCAAATCTTTGCGCCGATGCATCGCCGAGATGCTGGTAGGGCTGGCCTGCCGGGTTGACCCAGGGATCGGCTCCCCACCTAAAGCTACTGGGCCAATACCCAGGCCATCTCGAGCAAGCTAGCATCCAAAGGCTTCTTGCTCGCCACCACCTCGCCTAAGGGGGTGCTGCTGATCTCTCCTTTGAGCAAACCCATTAAGATGCCATGCTGTCCCTTCGCCAACCGGGTGACCGCTCCGAAGCCCAGCCGGGTGGCCAACAGCCGGTCGAACGCCCCCGGGATCCCGCCCCGCTGGACGTGGCCCAGGATGGTACTGCGCAGGTCGAAGCCCAGCCGGGCCTGGTGTTCGCGGAAGTAAGCCATCAGTTCCTCGGCCCCGTAGCGGGCCCCCTCCGCAACCACCGCGATGGCGTGGGCCTTGCCCCGCTCGTAAGCCCCGCGGAGCCGCGCGGCGACCTCCTCAGGGGGGGTATCCACCTCGGGAACCACCACCACCTCGGCCCCCCCGGCGAGCCCCGACATCAGGGCCAGATAACCGCAGTCGCGCCCCATCACCTCCACCAAGAAGGCCCGGCGGTGGCTCGAGGCTGTAGTTTTCAAGCGGTCAATGGCTTCCAGGGCGATGTTGAGGGCGGTGTCCACCCCGATGGTGATCTCTGATCCGTAGAGGTCGTTGTCGATGGTGGAAGCCACCCCCACCACCGGGAAGCCCAGCTGCGAGAGGGCGTAAGCCCCGGTTTGGGAGCCGTTCCCACCGATCACCACCAGCGCCTCGATCCCTTTGGCCTCGAGGTTAGCCAAGGCCACCTTGCGCCCTTCCTCGGTCTTGAATTCCAGGCTGCGGGCGCTGCCTAGCATGGTCCCACCCTGCTGGATGATGCCGCCCACGTCGCGGGCCGAGAGCGAGTTCATCTCGCCTGCGATCAAACCGGCGTACCCCTGGCGTACCCCGAAGACTTCCCAGCCCTGATCCAGCCCGCCTCGCACCACCGCCCGGATGGCCGCGTTCATGCCGGGGGCATCGCCCCCGCTGGTGAGTACCGCGATGCGTTTCATAAGCTATTATGCCCTCTTTGGCCAGGGCTCGAGCCCTGCGTTCAGAACCCGCTCATCTCTTCTTGCCGCAGCAGTTGCCATACCCGCTCGCCCCAGGCCCGCACCGCGTCCCAGTCGCGCCAGTCACCCTCGGGGAAACCCTTCTTGGTCAGCATCAGCCGAATCACCGGGGAGAGCTTGCCCTTGTCCAAGGCCCCGGCGAACAAGCCGATATCTACCGGCTCGACCAGAGCCCGCACCGGGCGCAGATATCCCAACCCTTCTTGGGCACGCTGGGGGGTGTCGTTGGCCAGGGTCATGGACACCAGGTAGTAAAACACTGGGATCTTTCGCAACTCCTCCTGGTGGCGCCGCACGAATTCTATGGCCTCGGGCAGCCACATCTCCTCACGCACCGCGCTCCCTAGAATCGCTGCCACATACCGGCCAAGGTCATCCACGTCCTCCATGCGTTTGACCTCGACCTGAGCTCCCCGACGAGCCATCCCCGCGCCCAGGGCTTCGGCGATCTCCCGGGTGGTGCCGGTGCGGGTCGCATAGGCGATCAGAATTGGTTTATCGGTCATACCCCACCCCCTCAACCCCTGTGGGTTTTAGGTTAGGGCTAATACTTCCCTACATTGAAGGTGCGTTTGTCCTACCCCTTGAAGCCTTGGCTTTCTACCCTAGTCCGCGTTCTCGATCACCCCCTATACTCTCCTATTTTTTAGGTCGTCGCCCCGGCTGTTCTCGAGCCCAACTAGTCTTAGCCCAGGCAATCTAGGACATACGTACCGGGGGTATAGAAGTACAAAAAGGGTAACGAAAGGAGCAAGATCATGTCCGAAAAACTGGCAATGATCGTCGAGAGCGGCACTACCGACAAGCTGATGGCAGCCTCCATCCTCACTGCGGGTGCAGCAGCAATGGGCAAGAACGTGACAGTGTTCCTCACCTTTGGAGGGCTCATGGCCTTCAAAAAGGGCTACGAGCAGGCTCCGATGGTACTGCCCAACGAGTTCAAGGGCATGGAAGAGATACTTTCCCAAACCATGCAGGCCAAGAAAATCCCCCACTGGATGAAAAACTTCCAAGACGCCAAGGAAATCGGTAACGTCCACTTCTACGCCTGTAGCGCGACCATGGACCTGTTCGACCTCAAGAAAGACGACCTCGAGCCCATCGTCGAAGACGTGGTGGGCGTGGCCTACTTCATGAAGGAAACCGAAGGTGCGCAAACCCTCTTCATCTAGTTCGTGAGGAGAAATCCAGGAGGAATCTATGAGTAACCCCGTCCAGATCAGCAAAGAAATCGACGCCCGCGGCAGCTTCTGCCCCGGCCCCTTGATGGAGCTTATCCGCGCGGTCAAGGCCGCAAATGTAGGTGAGGTGATCGCGGTGCTCTCCGGCGACCCCGGCTCGGTCAAAGACATCCCAGCCTGGGTCACTAAGGCGGGCCACAAGTTTTTGGGGATGGAAGACGCCGGGGGAGAAGTCAAGCGCTTCATCGTCCGCAAAGCCCGCTAGCCTAGGCCAAGTAGGGGTACATCGACACGCACGGGACCGCTGCAAAGAGAGGTAGCATGAAACGAATCTTGGTGTTGGGAGGTGGCACGGGCGGCACGCTCATCGCCAACCTGCTGGCGAAGAAGCTCAAAAACGAGGCCCAAATCACGCTGGTAAGCGCCTCGAGCCGCCACCTGTACCAACCCGGTTGGCTGTACGTACCCTTCGGCTGGCAAGACCCGCGGGCCCTCTCTAGGAGCCTCAAGTCACTGCTGAATAAGCGCGTCCAGCTTGAGATCGGCAAGGTGGATCGCCTCGATCTGCCGGCCCAAGCGGTGGTGCTCGAGGAGGGCAACACCCTGTACTACGACTATCTGGTAGTCGCCACCGGATCGCGGGTAACCCCCGAGGACGTGCCAGGGCTGGCTGAGGGCGCCCACCATTTCTACACCGAGGAAGCCGCCTGGAAGCTCCACGCAGTACTGGAAGAGTGGCAGGGGGGCAGGATCGTGGTGGGAGTAGGCGGGCTGCCGCACAAGTGCCCGGTAGCCCCCCTCGAGTTCACGTTCCTCCTCGACGAGTACCTGACCCGGCGCGGACTGCGCGATAAAACTGAGATCACCTACACCTACCCTATCAACCGCGTTTTCTCCATCGAGAGCGTGGCTGAAGTTGCCGAGCCGCTACTCAAGGAGCGCGGGGTCAAGATCGAGACCTTCTTCAACCTCGAGTCGGTGGACCCCGAAAAAAAGCTCGCCATCAGCCTGGAAGGCAGTTCGCTCCCCTACGACTTGCTGGTGATGATCCCACCCCACCGGGGAGCCCAGTTCCTCGAGGGCTCGCCCATCGCCGACGCGCAGGGCTGGGTCTATACCGACCGCACCACGCTCCAGGTCAAAGATTACCCTAACATTTACGCCCTAGGTGACACCACCAACCTACCCATCTCTAAGGCGGGCTCCACTGCCCACTTTGAGGCCCCGGTGATCGCCGAACATATCGCCGCCGAGATCCAAGGGCGGGCCGTTGACCTCCAACACGCCAGCTACAACGGCAAGGTGACTTGCTTCCTGGAAACGGGCTACGGTAAGGCCAGCATCCTGGCCTTCGACTACGATCACCCACCCAAGCCGCCCGCGCCGAGTTGGCTCTATCACTATGAGAAAATGGCCTTCAACAAAGCGTACTGGTACTTGGTGCCAACCGGTGTGATCTGATCGAACCTGCCCCCGAGCGTTGGGCGGGGGCAGGCCTTATTACCGCTCAGGCTAAATGCGTTCCCATTTTGACCCCATACCCCCGCGCCCAGTCGGCGGCTCGCATCGGTCGCTTGCCCTCGGGCTGGACCTCGAGCAACTCGACGGCGCCCTCACCCGCCGTCACGATGAGCGAATTCGGGGTAACCTCGAGCACGGTTCCCGCCACCCCCGAAGCCCGGCCCTCCCGCGGCCGCAGGGAAATCGCCTTGACCCGCTTCCCCTCGTGCTCGAACCACGAGCCCGGCCAAGGCTGTACCCCCCGGTGGCGGTCATAGATGGCCCGGGCGGCCTCTGTCCAGCGCACCCGGCCATCCTCCTTTTTGAGCATCGGGGCATGGGTTCCCTCGAGCGGCTGGGGCTCTGGGGTGAGGTGCTCGAGATCGCGCAAGGCTTCCAGCAGGAGCTGGATCCCCCGGTCGCGCAGGCGGTTGGCGAGCCGCACCGCGTCTTCATCCGGCTCCACCGTGGTGCGCCAGCGGGCCACTACCGGGCCGGTGTCCATGCCAGGGTCGGTCTGCACAATGCACACCGCGGTCTCCGGGTCCCCATTGATCAGCGTCCACTGCACCGGAGCCGGGCCGCGGTACTTGGGCAGGTCAGAGGGGTGCAAGTTAAGGAAGCCATGGCGGGGAAGCTCGAGTAGCTCGGCGGGCAGAATCTTGCCGTAGGCCGCAGTCACCGCCACGTCCAGGTCTAGGGCCCTTATCTGCTGCGCAAACTCGGCGTTGTTCCGTAGCCTATGGGGCTGCGCGACCGGCAGTCCCAATTGCCGGGCCCGCTGGGCCACGGGTGGAGGGGTGAGCGAGAGGCCCCGCCCCGCCGGTTTGTCCGGCTGGGCCACGACCAAGACCACCTGGTGGTGGTCGTGTAGGGCCTCCAGCACCGGCACCGCCCAAGCCGGGGAACCGAAAAAGGCTAAACGACGGGATGTAGACAAAGACATGGTGGATTATGCCAGGCGCTCGGCCTTCAGCTCTTTTAGGAACGCCTTGGCGCGGCGCTGCATCTCGGCCAACTCCTGGCGGTGTTCTTCCAGGAAAGCCGCTTTCAGCGCTTTAGGCAAGCGCTCGAAGAAAAGGGTACCATCGAGATGGTCGAGTTCGTGCTGGACCACCACCGCCAAATATCCCTCGAACTCCTGGGTTTTCTTCTCGCCCCGCTCGTCTTGGTACTCTACCCGGACCTGCAGGTCGCGGGGCACCTCTTCGGAGTAGAGGCCGGGGATCGATAGGCAACCCTCGGTGGAGATCTGCTGACCTGCACGGTAAGTGATGACGGGGTTGACCATCACCCACTGATTCTTGACCCGGGTCTTGAGGTCGGCTTCTTCGCCTTCTTCCTCGTCTTCGGCATCTACATACTCAGCGAAGACAAACAGGCGCTCCAAGCGGCCCACCTGGGGAGCCGCCAAACCTACCCCTCTGGCCTCGAACATCGTCTCGAACATGTTTTCGGCCAGCCGGGGAATCTCCGAAAAATCCTTGACCGAGCTAGCCCGCTTGCGTAGCACCGGGTCGCCGTAGAGTCGGATCGGGTAAATCATCGTGAATATTCTAGCCAGGCCCCGGACTGCAAAGGTGGCAGAAAGCAGCAAGGAGGGGTTGCAGCCCGAGGCGGGCTCGACTTTTCCCCGCCGATCCTGGGCCGCGGGGTGTCGCCCTTATCTCGCCGCTACCCGGAAGTTCCCCTGTACCGGGGCCGTCGCCTGCACCCCCTGGGGAAGTTGCAGTTGCAGGGGCGAGGTATAGCTCCCAGGGCGCCATTCGGGGACAGCGCGCACCTGGGTGATGCTCGCGAGCACCGCCACCGGCCCCACCAGGGTCACGCTGCTGGGGACACGGGCCTCGAGCACCCGCAGGCTTGTTGGCGGCTCGGCCAGCACCAGGGGCACGGCCTTCTGGGCCTGCATGACCTCTCGCTGCACAACCCGTACTTGATCTGGGTTGAGGGCGAGGCTCTCCAAGGGCTCCCCCGTGGCATCTACCGGGAAAAGCCGCACCTGAGCCCCACCTATGTCTACCCCCACGGCCCGCACCGCCTGGTCCACCAACCCCCGCGGACCGATGGCCTGCACGCTGGCCGGTTCAAAGTGGAGCCAGTGTCCGGGGCTGTGGACCTCTACCGGGAGGCGCCGGCTCACCACGGCCTCCAGCCTACCTTCCACCCGCCCCGGCTCCACCGCGACCAGACGCACCCCCGCCGGCAGGCCAACTTGCACGTTCCGGACAAAGGCCCCCTCGCCCACCCCAGAAAGGTCTACATAGGCATTGACGGTGCTTAGGTTGTTGCCCTCGATCAGCCGGGCCGGCCCCCGCAGCCGTAGCTCCACCGTCTGGGGCAACCCCGAGACGCTCTGCCCCTGCCGTACCCCCAATACCTGGAGCGGGCGGGTCAAGGTGCGCTCGGCGATGGGCTCAGAGGCCCGCAGTTGGTACCACACCAGCCCCGCCGCCAGCAAGGCCAGCAGTTTTTCTGGAAGGTGGTCCAATAAGCGGCGAATCATGCCCGAATCTCCTCAAGAATGCGTTCGCGCACATCTCTGGGCTGCAGCGGTGGCGAGAGCTGCCCCCGCTCGGCTACCCGGATCGTACCCCGCTCCTCGCTCACCACGATCACCAGGGCATCGGTCTGCTCGGAAAGGCCCAGGGCTGCCCGGTGACGGGTTCCGATGTACTTTTCCACCCGGTCGCTCAAGGGGAAGATGCACCCCGCTGCCACCACCTGATCCCCCCGTACGATCACCCCCCCATCGTGCAGGGGGCTAGTCGGGGCAAAGATGCTCTCCAGAAAACGAGCCGAGAGCCGGGCGTTGACGATCTCGCCGCTGCTGGCATAATCGCCCAAGGGGGTGCGTCGCTCGAGCGCGATGAGGGCTCCGTGGCGGCGGGCGCTCATACGCTCGAGGGCCCGCACCAGCTCGCCCAGAGTAGACTCACCCAAGGCCACCCGTTGAAATCGCCCGCGCCCAATACGCTCCAGCGCCCCCCGCAACTCGGGCTGAAACACTACGATCAACCCGAAGGCCCCTAAGGTGGCGGCATTGCCCAAGATCCACGCCAGGCTGTTCAATCCCAGCTGGCTCGCCGCGAACCACACCAGCAGATACACCAATACCCCCCGCGCCAGGTTGATCGCCCGGGTTTCAGCGATCAGGCGATAGACGTAATAAAACAAAGTAGCTACCGCCAAAATATCCAGCAAGTCGCGCCAAGAGAGCATCCTTCTACAGGTTACAGGGTGAGGCCCGGCAGTTATTAGAGCGGCCCCCAAGTGAGTCTCGGCTCCCGCGAAACGGGATCTCCAAGGAGCAGCGCTATACTCACCTCATGCCGGCGGAGCGCAGCCTTGTTCACTCGCGGATCGCCATCTCGGCCTATTTCGTGCTGCACGGATTGGCTACCGGAAGCTGGATCTCACGCATCCCCGCCGAACAGGAGTGCTTGGCCCTGGGCGCAGCAGTGCTGGGGATGGTGCTGCTAGGCAACACCGCCGGGGCGCTTTTGGCTGGGCTCACCAGCGGAGGTACGGTGAGCCGCTTCGGCAGCCGACACGTCACCCGTTTCGCGGCTATGGGCAGCCTTCTGACCCTAGCCCTGCTGGGTCTTTCGGGCCACGCCGTCGGCCTGTTTTTAGGGCTGGTGTTGTTCGGTTTGCTCCAAGGTACTCTCAACATCGCCATGAACACCCAAGCTGCCGCCCTCGAGGCCCGTTACGAACGTCCCATCTTCTCCTCGTTCCACGCCCTGTGGAGCGCCGGGGCCCTGAGCGGTGCCCTCTTGGGGGCAAGCCTGGCCGGGCTGGGACTTAGCCCTTCGCTGCACTTCGCCCTGGTCGGCGCCTGGGGGATCACGGTGGCTGCCTATGCCGGAAATTACCTGCTGGCGGCTTCGCTGTCGCGAAGCCGCCGGGCGTTTGTACTGCCCCGCGGAGGCCTGCTGGCCTTGGGCCTGCTGGGCTTTTGCGCAGCCATCAGCGATGGCGCCATCGCAAGTTGGAGCGGGGTCTACCTGCGCAGCCTGGGGGCACCCGAATCGGTGGCGGCGCTGGGCTTCGCGCTCTACCAGAGCATGATGTTTTTGGGGCGCTTCAGCGGGGATTACCTGGTAGCCCGCTTCGGCGCGGTGCGCTTGGTGCGCCTGGGGGCCTTGCTGGGCGGGTTCGGGCTGGCCTTCGCGGTGCTCACCCACACCGTGTGGGGCATCTTCGTAGGTATCGCCTGTATGGGCTGGGGCATGGCCACGGTCTTTCCCTTGATGTTCGCGGCCTCCGCGCGTACCCCGGGGCTGCCCCCCGCCCACAGCATGGCCAGCGCCTCCACCATGAGCACCCTGGGCGGGTTGGTGGGGCCGGTGCTCTTGGGTGCGGTAGCCGAGGTGGGCACGGTGCGGGCCAGTTTCGCGGTGGCGGCCCTGCTGGCTTGGATGGTGAGCTACCTGGCCTTTTCGCTAAGCAGCTACCGGGTGACCCCGGCGCGGTCTTAACTTGCAACGACCCTGCGAGGACGTGGAACGTATAGCGCTCCTCGAGCGTAACCGACGGGCTCTGGCCGGCACGGGATGCTTCGGGGGAAGCCGGCTTAGCGGTTGGGCGGTCCGCAGCTACCCCGGCGGATGAGCTTCCCCGGGAAGCGCCGCCGCACCACCTTGTCCAGGCTGCGACTCTCCACGGCCTCCAAAACGATCTCTACCGCAGCGCGGCCCATCTCCTCCACCGGCTGCTCGATGACGTCCAGGGGAGGCGTGACCAGGCTGGTCCAGGAGTAGTTGTCGAAGGTGAGCAAGGAGACGTCCTGAGGGATCGCCAAGCCCAGCTCCCTCAAGGCCCTAAAGGCCCCCGCAGCTTCGCTGCCGGTGAGGGAGAAAAGCGCGGTGGGAGGCTCAGGCAGGCGCATCAGCTCCAAGGTGAGCTGGTAGGCGGCCTCTTCGCTGCGCTCGATGGTGCGCCGGTAACGAGGGTCGGGGGAAAGTCCCACCGCCTGCATAGCCTCGGGAAAAACCCGCGAGCGCTCGTCAGGGGTGAGGACCGGGTGATAATCGCCCAGGGCGGCGATCCGCCGATGGCCCAACCCGTAGAGGTAGCGCACCCCTTCGAACACGCACTGCCGGCCATCCAGCATGACGTAGCTAAAGGGGCTATTGGGATAGAAATGGTCTATCTCCACGATATAGGTACCCCGCTCGTGCATCTGCTTGAGGTAGTCGAGGTTGGGCGAGCCGAAGGCCGAGCGGATGATCAGGCCGCTTACCCGCTGGCCGCGGAAGAGCTTGAGGTTTTGCAGCTCGAGGCCAGAGTCGTACTCGCTGTCGGCGATCATCAAAGCGTAGCCCCGCGCCCGTACCGCTCGAGCGATGCTGCGGGTCAGGCTGGCAAAAAAAGGCTCCACGATGTTGCCCACCATCAACCCGATGGTCTGGGTACGTCCGCGCCGGAGCCCTCCGGCGACCTGATCGGGCTCGTACCCCAACTCCTGGATGGCCTTGCGCACCCGCTCCAGGGTCTCGGGTTTGAGGAGGTGGGGCTGGTGAATAGCCCGTTTGGCCGTGGTAGGGGCAACCCCCGCCCGTTTGGCGACATCGAGAATATTGGCCACGTGACCATATTAACCGAACAGGGCTTGACAACCAAAGGGTGATATGGCTATCCTTATGGACACGAGACCATTGAGCAAGTCCTAAGCGCCCTGCGACGTCGTGCGTGCCCCGCCATTAGCTTTCGGCTAAATGGTCACGTGTCCATTGCCTTCTCAACCAAGCTGGTTGGGCAGTGCGGCGTTCCACCCCAGGAGGAAAGGTATGCGTCTGTGGAAAGCTCTGTTCATCGGCACGGGTTTATCGCTCTCGGCAGCCCTGGCCCAGACCACCATCACCATCGCCACCGTCAACAACCCCGACATGGTGACGATGCAAAAACTCAGCGGCGAATTTGAAAAGAAATACCCCGACATCAAGCTCAACTGGGTGGTGCTGCCGGAGAACGAGCTGCGCCAGAAGGTCACCACCGATATCGCTACCAACGCCGGTTCCTACGACGTGCTGACCATCGGCACCTATGAGACGCCGATTTGGGGCAAGAACGGCTGGCTGGTGGAGCTGAGTGGGTTGCCGGCCTCATATGACTTGGAAGACGTGCTCAAGCCGGTGCGGGCCGGGCTTTCCTATCAGGGTAAGCTCTACGCCCTGCCCTTCTACGCCGAAAGCTCGATGCTGTACTACCGTAAAGACCTCTTCGCCGCCAAGAAGCTCACCGTACCGGCCCAACCCACCTGGACCCAGGCCATTAGTTGGGCCAAGCAACTGCACAACCCCAGCGGCGGCGTTTACGGCATCTGCCTGCGCGGCCTGCCCGGCTGGGGCGAGAACATGGCCTTTATCACCACCTTGGTCAACACCTACGGCGGGCGCTGGTTCGACGAGAACTGGAAGCCGCAGATCAACAGCCCAGAGTGGAAGCGGGCCATCGGGCAGTACGTCGAGCTGGTCACCAAGTATGGCCCTCCCGGGGTGACCGGCAACGGCTTTACCGAGAACCTGACCCTGATGTCGGAGGGCAAGTGCGCCATGTGGATTGACGCCACCGTAGCGGCGGGCTACCTGGCCAACCCCAAGACCTCCAAGGTCGCCGACAAAATCGGTTTCGCCAAGGCCCCGGTAGCCGTCACCCCCAATGGCTCGCACTGGCTGTGGAGCTGGGCGCTGGCCATCCCCAAGTCCAGCAAGAAGGTGGATGCTGCAAAGACCTTCATCACCTGGGCGACCTCCAAGGAATACATCGAGCTGGTGGGCAACACCCAAGGCTGGGTCTCCGCACCTCCTGGCACCCGCTACTCCACCTACAACAACCCCAATTACCAAAAGGCAGCTCCCTTCGCCAAAGTAGTGTTGGATTCCATCAACACCGCCGACCCCACCAAACCCACCCTCAAGCCGGTGCCCTACACCGGGATACAGTTCGTGGGCATTCCCGAGTTCCAGGCCATCGGTACCCAAGTGGGGCAGTTCATCGCAGGGATCGTGGCGGGCAAGGCCAGCTTGGATGATGGGCTGAACCAAGCCCAAGCCGCCGTGGAGAAGCTGATGAAGGAAGCGGGTTACCTCAAATGAACTGCCGGGCCGGGTGGCCCTCCGGCCACCCGGCCCTCCCAAGCCGCCGTATGACCCGCGCTCTCGCCAAACCGCGATCCAGGCCGAACCAGC
Organism: Meiothermus sp. Pnk-1; assembly: GCF_003226535.1. Lineage (NCBI taxonomy): Bacteria > Thermotogati > Deinococcota > Deinococci > Thermales > Thermaceae > Meiothermus > Meiothermus sp. Pnk-1. The sequence goes on from NZ_QKOB01000016.1 coordinate 30,806, forward strand.
CCAGTACCCTCTGGCTGCTCGGCCCGGCAATGCTGGTGCTCATCGTCTGGACCCAAATCCCCTTTCTCCTGACGATCTATCACTCTTTTCGCCGTTTCGACCTCCTCAACCCCGAGCGCCAGGGCTACGTAGGGATTGGGAACTTTGTCTCGCTCCTCACCGACACAATTTTCTGGACCTCGATTGGGAACACCCTGGTGTTGGTAGGGGCGGTGCTGGTGGTGACGATTGTCCTCGGCCTATTCCTGGCGCTCCTTTTTTATCAGGACTTTCCCGGCAGGGCGCTGGCCCGAACCTTGGTCATCTCGCCGTTTTTCGTCATGCCGGTGGTCTCGGCGCTGATCTGGAAAAACATGCTGATGCACCCGGTGTATGGCCTTTTTGCCTGGATCGCCCAAAGCCTTGGACAAAAGCCGGTGGACTGGCTGGCGACTTACCCCATGCAGTCCATCGTGGCGATGGTCTCGTGGCAGTGGACTCCCTTTGCTTTGCTGCTGATTCTGACCGGCTTACAATCCCTGTCTAAAGAACAGCTCGAGGCGGCAAAAATGGACGGGGCAAGCCCCTGGCAGGAGTTCCGCTACATCATCGTGCCGCACTTGGCCCAGACCCTGAGCGTGGTGGTGATGCTCGAGACCATCTTTTTGCTCACCATCTTCGCCGAGATCTACGCCTCGACCTCGGGCGGGCCGGGCTTGGCCACCACCACCCTGCCCTACCTGATCTACCTCAAAGCCTTTGCCGAGTACCGCATCGGGGTGGCCGCAGCCGGAGCGGTGTTTGCGGTAATTCTGGCGAACATCGTGGCCGTTTTCGTACTGCGCTTGATCGGGCGCAACCTGCAAACCGCCAAAGGAGGCATGGCGTGAGCGAGGGCAAGCGCGTCCGCTGGGAACTGACCCTGCTGGCTTACCTGGCGGCGGGGGTGATGTTCTTCCCCATCTTCTGGATGTTCCTCACCGGCTTTAAAAGCGAGGGCGACGCCATCGCCATCCCGCCCAAGCTGCTGTTTACACCTACCCTCGAAAGCATCCGGGAAGCCCTCACCCGCAGCGACTACGCCCGGCACTTCCTCAACTCGATCATCTCGGCGTTGGGTTCTACGGCTTTGGCCTTGCTGCTGGCGATTCCCGCCGCCTACTCCATGGCGTTTTACCCCACCAAGCGCACCAACGGCACCCTCTTGTGGATGATCAGCACCAAGATGATGCCCCCGGTGGGGGTGATCATCCCGGTATACCTGATCTTTCGCGACCTGCGGTGGCTGGACAACATCTGGGCCCTGACCCTGATGTACGCCGTGATGAACCTGCCGGTGGTGGTCTGGACGCTCTACGCCTACTTCCGCGAAATCCCCCACGAGATCATGGAAGCAGCCCGGGTGGACGGGGCCGGCACCTCCCAAGAACTCATGCGCGTGCTGCTGCCGGTCTCCGGCCCGGCCGTCGCCTCCGCGGCCCTCTTGAGCATCATCCTGGCCTGGAACGAAGCCTTCTGGAGCCTGAACCTGACCTCAGCCCAGGCCTCGCCGCTCTCGGTATATGTGGCCTCGTTCAAGACCGCTGAGGGGCTTTTCTGGGCCAAGATGTCGGCGGCCTCCATGATCGCGATTTTTCCGGTGATGGTCATGGGCTGGCTGGCCCAGCGGCAGCTGGTGCGGGGCCTGACCTTTGGCGCGATCAAGTGAGGCCACGGGAGATACACCATGAAAGCAGCAGTGATTACCCGTCCAAGAACGCTCGAGCTTCAAGACCTCCCCCCGCCCAAAGCCGGAGCAGGCCAGGTGCGCATTCGGGTGGGGGCCACCGGGGTGTGCGGCACCGACCTGCACCTCTTCGATGGACATTTTCACGCCCAACTGCCGCTGGTGCCCGGCCACGAGATCGCCGGGGTGATCGACCAGGTGGGGCCAGGGGTGCGCGACCTAGAGGAAGGCCAGTTGGTGGCCCTCGACCCGGTGATCGCCTGCGGCCAGTGCTGGGCCTGCCGCCGCGGGCAACGCCAGCACTGCCTGCACTTCCAGGCCCTGGGGGTCACGCGGGCCGGGGGTTTTGCCCAGTACGTGGTGGCCCCAGCAGGAAATGCCTATGCGGTGAAAAACCTCAGCGCTGCCGAGGCTGCCTTTGCCGAGCCCTTGGGCTGTGTGGTCTGGGGCCTCTTGCGGCTGCGTCCCGAGCCGGGCAGCAACGCGCTGGTGTTCGGGGCTGGGCCGATCGGGCTGCTGTTGATGCAGGCTTTACTGGCCGCGGGAGTGGCCGCGGTGACGGTGGTAGACCCGGTGCCCGAGCGGCTGGCCCTGGCGAGAAGCTTGGGGGCTTGGCGCACCGTGCAAAGCGGCCCAAAGCTGAGCGAAGAGCTCCGCGATCTGGAACCCCACGGCTTCGACGTGGTGGCGGAGGCCACCGGAGTGCCCAGCGTGGTGGAGGCCATGCCGCAGTACGCGGCGGTGGGTGGGAAGATCCTGATCTTTGGCGTAGCCCCCGAGGAAGCCACGGTGCGGATCAGCCCTTATGACCTCTTCCAGCGCGACCTGAGCGTGCTGGGCAGCTTCTCGCTCAACGGCACCGTGCCCCAGGCCCTGGCCTGGCTCGAGACAGGCCGCGTGCAAGTCAAGCCCCTCATCAGCCACCAGCTATCCCTCGAACAGCTGGGCCTGGCCCTGGAGTACAAGGAACACCCTGGGATGGAAGGGGCCCTCAAGGTGCTGATCGTTCCCGAGTAGGTGGGATATGGTACTGGAGCAATTCAGGTTGGATAACCAAGTCGCCGTCGTCACCGGTGGAGCGCGGGGGATTGGGCTGGCCATCGCCACCGCCTTTGCCGAAGCAGGGGCCACCGTAGTCATCGCCGACCTCGAGGCCGCACAGGGCGAACAGAGCGCCCACGAATTGAGGGAGCGGGGCCTACGGGCCGAGTTCCGCCCGCTCGACGTCACCCAGTCGGCCCAGGCCGATGCTCTGGCCGGGAGCCTGGTAGAGCAGTACGGCCAGGTAGACACCCTGGTCAACAACGCCGGGATCTGCCGCAACACGCCCGCCCTCGAGACCCCCGACGAAGAGTGGCTACGGATTTTCGACGTCAACGTACACGGGGTGTTCTGGTGCAGCCGGGCCTTTGGACGGGTGATGGTCCGACAGGGGCGGGGCAGCATCATCAACATCGCCTCGATGTCGGGGATCATCGTCAACAAACCCCAGCCCCAGGCGGCCTATAACGCCTCTAAGGCCGCCGTCGCCCACCTCACCCGCTCGCTGGCGGCGGAGTGGGCCGGCGCCGGGGTGCGGGTGAACGCCATCTCCCCTGGCTACATCGGCACCGAGATGACCCGGCGAGGGCTCGAGAACCCCGAGTGGCGCAGCAGCTGGCTCGAGCTCACCCCGCTGGGCCGCCTGGGCGAGCCCTCCGAGGTAGCCACCTGCGCCCTCTTCTTGGCCTCCCCGGCCAGCAGCTACCTCACCGGCAGCGAGCTGGTGGTAGACGGAGGGTACACGGTCTGGTAGCGCGCCGAAACTCCAGGAGGAGACATGCGGGCAGTGATTAGCGAACCCCACCGCATCGCGTGGGCAGAAGCGCCCGAAGCCCGGCCAGAGGCGGGGGAAGTGCTGCTCGAGCCGCTGGCGGTAGGGGTCTGCGGCTCGGATATTCACGTCTTCGAGGGGCTACACCCCTTCGTGCGTTACCCGGTCTTCCCCGGCCACGAGGTCGCCGCGCGGGTGGTGGAGCTGGGTCCCGGCGTTGACCCTGCCTGGGCGGGGGCCTTGGTAGCCCTCGAGCCCTCCCTCACCTGCGGGCGCTGCGAAGCCTGCCGCAGCGGGCACTACAACATCTGCGAGAACCTCCGGGTGATGGGCTTTCAGGCCCCCGGCGCGATGGCCGAGCGCTTCGTGAGCCCCACCCAGAACCTGCACCGCCTCCCCGAGAGCTTCGACGCCGAACTCGGGGCGATGATCGAGCCGCTGGCGGTGGCGGTACACGCGGTGGCGCTGACCTCGGTACAGGGGAAGAGCGTCGCGGTGCTGGGCGCGGGAACCATTGGCCTCTTGGTAGCCCAAGTGGCCAAGGCCTATGGGGCAGCAAGCGTGGAAATCGTGGACCCGCTCGAGCCCCGCCGCAGGGTGGCCGAGACCCTGGGGTTGAGCGCCAAGCTCCCCGACACGGCCAAGTACGAGGTGATCTTCGAGTGCGTGGGGAACGAAAAGGCGCTCGAGGCCGCCATCCAGGGCATCCACAAGGGCGGCAGCATCCTCGTGGTGGGGGTGCATGGCAAGCCCGCTACCATCTCTGCCGGGCTCATCCAAGACTGGGAGATCCTGCTCAAGGGCAGCCTGATGTACACCTACAAGGACTATCGGGAGGCCATCCGCTTATTCGCCGCGGGCCAGGTGCAGGGGAAGCCGCTCATCACCCACCGCTTTTCCTTACAGGAGGTAAATGCGGCTTTCAATACCGCCTTGGAGCGAGAAAAAGCGCTCAAGGTGATGCTGGCTCGAGGTTAGATCGCCGTTCCTGGCCCGTCCCAGGTGAGCCCTAAGAGCTTAGCCCAAGTCGCGGCCAAGTCGGAGAAGGTGGCCCGCGTCCCCAAATCCCGCCCGGCCATCCCCGGCCCGGCCACCAGGAGCATCCCGTACTCGCGGGTGTGGTCGGTGCCGCGGTAGGTGGGGTCGTTGCCGTGGTCGGAGACGATAAAAAGATAGTCCTCGGGGCCAAGAGTGGCGAGCAGCTCGGGCAATCGGGCGTCGAACTCGGCCAGGGCCTGGGCGTATCCTGCCGGGTTGCGGCGGTGGCCGAACTTGGCGTCGAAGTCCACCAGGTTGGTAAAGACCAGGCCGCGGTAGGGCTGGCGCATCTGCTCCAGGGTCTGCTCGATCCCATCGGCGTTGTCCTTGGATTTGACCTCGCGGGTGAAGCCCCGGTGGGCGTAGATATCGGGGATCTTGCCAATCCCCACCACCTCCCATCCGCCCGCTTTGATCAGGTCCAGGACGTTGCGGGGAGGCTCGAGCGCAAAGTCCTTGCGCAGGTCCTCGCGGCGGTAGAAGCCCCCCGGCTCCCCCTCGAAGGGCCGGGCGATCACCCGGGCGCAGGCCAGCGGCCCCACGAGCATTTCGCGGGCCACGCGGCACCAGGCGTAGAGGGTCTCAAGCGGGATCCTGCCGATGTGAGCCGCCACCTGGAACACCGAGTCCGCCGAGGTGTAGACGATGGGCCATCCGGTCTTCAGGTGTTCCTCGCCGTAGTCGCGAATGGCCTCGGTGCCGGAGTAGGGGCGGTTCAAAAGCCACCCCCCCACCCCGATGCGCTCGGCGTAGCGCCGGAGAAACTCTTGGGGAAAGCCTTGGGGAAAAACCCGGAAGGCATCTTTTAGGTGAATTCCCACGAACTCCCAATGCCCCGTGGAGGTGTCTTTTCCGGGGTTGACCTCGCGCATCCGGCCAAAGGCCCCGCCGGGGTTTTCGGAGGGGGGCAGGGTATGGACGCCCGGTATGTTGCCCAGGCCCAAGGCCGCCAAGTTGGGCAGCTCGAGGCCGGTTTTGAGCACGGTGTGGTCAAGGGTGTCGGCCCCCTCGTCGCCGAAGGCCGCCGCATCGGGAAGGTAACCCAAGCCCACCGAATCAAGGACGATGGTGGTGATCTTCATGGGTTTATTATCCTGCTTTGGTGCGATCTATACCGGGGGTGGATACCGCCGCCAGGACCAGGCCGGGCGCTGGCAGCAAGAAGGCAGGGTGGCTGTGGGGAGATCTTCGCTTGGAGCGGCTCGAGGTCCACCGCGGGGCCCTTTAACCCACCCCCTCGGCCAGCAGTTCCGCCAGGCGCGATAAGCAGCGCCCGTACTTCTTGGCGAAGGCCCCGTAGCGGTAGGTCTCGGGAAAGATTCGCTCGAGCCCTACCCCGGAAGCCCGCAAGCCCACCCCTCGGTCATAGAGCTTGTCCACGAAGTGCACGAAGCGCAGCGCATCGTTCTGGTCGGGGATGGGGGCCAGGCCCTCGAGGTAGACCACCTCCAGCCCCTCGAACAGGTAACGGTAGCGGATGGGATGAAGGGAGCGCAGGTGGCCCAGCAGGTCCACGAAGGCGTCGTAGGTAGCAGGCCGGGTCTCTTGCTGGTAGAGCACCCCCAGCTGTTGGCGGTCCAGGGGCGCGGGAGGGCGCGCGGGGTCGCGGTGACGGTAATCTTCGCCGTCCAGGGTCTCTACGGCAAAGCGCCGGCTCAGGCTTTGGATTTGGATCTTGAACTGCTCGGCGTTGAAGCGCCCCTGCCCCAAGGCCCCCGGCGGGGTGTTGGAGGTGGTCGCGACCCGCAACCCTCTCTCCATGCACTGGCCCAAGAGGTGGGTGACCATCTGGGCGTTGCCGGGGTCGTCGAGCTCGAACTCGTCCACAAAGAGGTACTCGAGCCGAGAGAAGCGCTCCACTGCCCGCGAGAGCCCCATCAGCCCCACCGCGTAGGTGAGTTCCTCGAAGGAGAGGTAACCCTTGGGTTCAGGGGCCTCCCAAAAAGCCGAGACCAGCAGATGGGTCTTCCCTACCCCGAAGCCCCCGTCCAAGTAGATGCCTGCAGGGTTGGGCCGCTTGCGCTTGAACAATCCCTGGGGTTTGTCGTGTACCCAGCGGCGTAATCGTTCCTTAACCAGCTCCTGCGAGGGGTAGCGGGGGTCGGGCCGATAGCTTTCAAAGGTCGCGGCGCGGAAGCGCGGGGGCGGGGAGAACTGCGCCAGCAAGGTGTGCAGGTTGACCTCGGGAGAGCGTTGGCTCAGGCGCACCGCTCCATGTTAAACCCTTCGGGGTGTATTGGGGATTCGCTCCCACCCCTACGCCACCCGTATCCCCTCTGACTGGCGGCCCGTTAGGCTGCTACCCTGGAACCATGATCCGTGTCTATGGCCTAAGCGGCTGTGGCCCTTGCGAGGTCGTCAAGCTATTCCTCAAGCAGAAAAACCTGCCTTTCGAGTTCGTGGACGTGCAGGAACACCCCGAGGCCCGGCAAAAAGTCCTGGAGAGGGTAGGAACCCTTACCGCCGGGGTGGTGCTCGAGGTAAACGGCGAACCCATCGCCCTCACTGGGGTCTCGATCCCCAAGCTGGAAGCGTGGTATCAGGAGTACCTGCGCCGATGGCGCTGAGTCGGCGTGGGGAAGCTTTAGGTTAGACTAGCGCAGTGCGCGGTCATCTGTGGGGTCTGTTCTACCTAAACCTGGTCACGATTTTATGGGGCACCACCTTCGTAATCGTCAAGGGCGCGGTAGATGTGCTTAGCCCCAGCCTGATCATCCTGGGAAGGTTCCTGGTGGCGAGCCTGTGCTTTTTGCCCTTTACTCGCACCCTCCGCGACGACGAGCATAGCCAGAGGGTGCTTTGGCTGGCGGCCTTTGAGCTAGGGTTTTGGCTATGGGCCGGGTACGCCACCCAGGCCGTGGGGCTCCAGTACACCTCGGCTAGCCGAAGCGCTTTCATCACCGCGCTGAACGTGATCCTGGTGCCGATCATCCTGGGGTTGTTCGGGCGGCGGATCGGCCTTGCGGTGTGGGTGGCGGCAGTGCTGGCAGTGGCGGGGGTGGGGCTGCTCTCCTACGACGGCTCCCCGCCCAACCTGGGTGATCTCTGGACGCTAGGCTGCGCTTTCACCTACGCTGCCTACATCATCCGCCTCGAGGGCTATGCCAAACGCCTCCCGGCCCTTGGCCTCACCACCGTCCAGGTCTATGGCACCGCGCTGTTCGCTCTAGGTTGGGTGCTCGTGGAGCGTCCTCGAGTGGACTGGGGTGACTTTCCCTGGCTGGCCATTTTCTATCTGGGAGTCTTCGCCACCGCCCTTACCACGCTGCTACAGACTTTGGGGCAGGGCCGGGTCTCGGCGCCGGAGGCCGCGGTCATCTATGTGCTCGAGCCGGTATGGGCCTCGGTGTTCGCCTTCTTGCTGCTAGGCGAACGCCTGGGGGTGCAAGGCCTGGTGGGGGCCGCCCTGGTGGTCTCGGCCACGCTGATTGATAGCTTGCAGTATTACTGGCGCTCGAGAACTAGTGCTCGAGGCCGCTGATCAGTCGGGCCAATCCGTAAGCCGCCCCCGCGGCCAACCCGCCCACGAGTGCGGTCTGCCAGGCTCCGCGGAAAAGGGAGATCCCGGTGAAGCGAGCCTTCACCGTGCCGAAAATCAAGAGGGCCACCAGCGTTACCACTACACTCCAGACCAGGGCCGAGGCCAGCGGCAAGCGCAGCGCGTAGGGCAGTAGCGGGATCGCCCCACCGGCCACGTACGAGCCCCCAATGGTCAGGGCGCTGCACAGGGCCCTTCGGGGGTCGGGTTCTTCCAGCCCCAGCTCCTCTTTCATCATGAAGTCCACCCAGGTCTGAGGCCGGGCGATGACCGCTTGGGTGGCCTGCTCCAGTGGTTCACCCTCGAGCCCATAACCTCGGAACACCTGGCGCACCTCTTCGGTCTCAGCCTGGGGCAGTTCCTTGACCTCGCGCCACTCGCGCTCGAGTTCGGCCTGGTAGTGGTCGGCCTCGCTGCGGGCTGCCAGGTAACCACCTAGCCCCATCGCGATCGAGCCCGCCACCACCTCGGCAATCCCCGCGATCAGCACCACGAAGCTCGAGTCCACCGCTCCCGAGAGCCCCGCGGCCAGGGCAAAGGGTACGGTAAGCCCGTCCGACATCCCGATCACGATGTCCCGCACGGTGTCGGAGCCGGTGAAGTGTTGTTCGACGTGCACTCTAGAGTACATAAGCGCCTCCCTTTTGCAGCATCTCTCCGCCCGGTGACGAAACCAATGCCTTTTGGGGCTAGGATAACCCAAGTTGCTACCTAGACGACTTTTTCTGTGATTAGGCGGATGTTATGTGCCAGAACAAAGGAGAGGAACTTCAGGACAAAACCCTCCTGGGTCACTGCGTGAATCCGCCGAGGGAAAAGGTTGTTAAGCATGCCTCCCACCGTCTCCACCTCCCGCCGCCCCACGATGGCCAGGTACTGCAACCAGGGCACATACCGCTTGCTCCACGGCTTACGCCGAAAGGAGCATCTCCGCTTGCGAATGGGCATGACCTCCACCCCCGTGGCCTCCCGTAAAACGTCTTCCCATACGTAGCTCTCGTAGCCCCGGTCCAGGTAAAGCGGCTTCCCCGCCTCCACCTGGAGAGAGGACAGGTCGTGGAAACTGCCCGGGGTCAAGGCCACCTCGTGGACAAACAGGCCATCGTCCACCAGGAGGTGAAGCTTGAAGCCGTGGAAGTAGACCCGTCGGCTGAGCACAAAGCCCCGGTAGACCCGGCCTGGGGTCAGTCTGGACCGAGGCGCCCGGATGTTCTCACAGGTGGGGATAGGGAAGGTGTCTAGGGCGTAGCCCTGGGCCTGGCGGAGCTCCTTCCAGACCCTGGCCAGGAGAGGCAAGAGGGCGAGGAGATAGGGGGCCAAGGGGTGGAGCCTCCGAAGAGGAGGCGGGAGAAGAGGTGGAAATCGCGGGCGAAGGCCAGGGCCTCGCTGTGGTTGCCTTTGAAATGGAGGGCGGCGAGGATGGCCAGGGTGAGGATGACGCTGGAGGGGACTTTGGTCTGGGGGTCGTCCTTGTGGCCCATGAGGGGCAGGAAGTCGTCTATAATGCAGAAGGCCGCTATAGTGCTCATGAGCATAGCGGCCATCATTTTTTTCTGAACTGAGGATAGGTGGCAACTTGGGTTAGGATATCCCGCTCGAGGGGGGAGAACTGCCCGACCCTTTCGGTGCGGCTTGTCGTCATCGTGAGTGGGCCTGTACTCCGCTATCGCTACGCTCAGGAGGACAACGAACTGGTAGCCGTGCTCGAGCAGCTCCGGGAAACAAAGAAAGGGCCGAAATATCCGGCCCTTTCTATATCGAGCGAATCTACTCAGCCATCGGCTGACCGTTGAAGGTCACCTGGAAATCGCCGCAGCCGCTAAAGGCGATCCGCAAGGTGGACTGCTGGCCGGCCGGGTTGGTGTAGGTGTACACCTTCGCGCCCGAGTCGAAGTTGAGGATGCGCTCCGGAACCTGGCAGGCTGCGCGGTTCCAGTGCAGGTTGGGGTCGGTGTACCACTGCAAGGTGCGGGAGTTGTTGTCATGGTTCCAGACTGCGCTCCCTGGGCTGGCCTTGTCCACCACGATGGTCCCCGCCGAGAAAGGCTGGCCGGCATCCAGGGCGGATGGATCGGGGGTGTAGGTCTTGCTGACGTCAAAGACCAAGCTGCTGGTAGTGGTGTTGGAGAAGTTTTTCCGTTCGATGGTGTAGGTGTATTTTTTGAGAATCTGGTAGGTGCTGGTCTGGCGGCCCAGGGTGTAAGTGCCCTCCAGGGTCCGGGTTACCGAGTGGTTGGCGTCGCTGCTCACGCGGGCCTTGAAGCCCTGGAACTCCACGCTGTAGCCGCTCTCCGCCTGGGCATCGTTGGTGTCTTTGAGGGTGAGGGAGCCCTCGGTGTCGTAGGTCGCGCCCTGCGGGCCGGTGGCGCTACAGCTGAAGGTGATCGTGGCATTCACCGGCACCCCGTCGTCATCGGCGTCGGTCAGGTCGCCATCCTTGCGGATGGTGCAAGCGCCGCTGGCGGCATTCGGGATATAGTGCCCCAAAGCCTTGAGGATCAGGGTCACCCGGCGGGGCAGGCCCCAGCTTTGGGCGTTGGCTTCCAAGCTATCCACCCCCACGCTTTGCCGGCTAAGGCTGGCGGCGCTGGCATCGCCCAGCATGGCGCCAGTTAGGCTAAGGTCGCCCAAGGCCGTTTCCGAGAGCGTTTGTGCATCCTGGGAGGTCTCGGGGCGCTCTGCAGTCTGGCTACCGCAGGCGGCCAGGAGAGCCACCAGCCCAAAGGTGAGGAGCTTTATACGGAGATCGGGGTTCATGTGCACCTCCGGGGCCTAGCTTGATGCCGATACCTGAAGGGAACGAGTCCCTCATGCTGAACTCATCCTGAAGCTCCCTCGGATAAGCTGGGGGTACGTATGGCTCGAGTGCTTTTGGTGGACGACGACCCGGCGATCCGCGAGGTACTAGGGGCTTACCTGCGCCAGGAAGGCTACGAGGTGGTAGAGGCCGTAGACGGGCTAGAGGCGCTGGGAAAGATCCCCCAGGCCAACCTGGTGGTGCTCGACCTGATGCTGCCCCGGCTCTCGGGCTGGGAGCTGGCCCGCGAACTCCGGCGCGACTACCCCGAGCTGCCCGTTTTGATGCTCACCGCCAAAGGCGAGGAGGAAGAGCGCATCCGAGGGCTCGACTTAGGGGCCGACGACTATGTGGTCAAGCCCTTCAGCCCGCGCGAGGTGGTGGCGCGGGTGCGGGCGTTGCTGCGGCGCAGCGGGCTGAAGGACGAGTTGGTGTTTGGCGACCTGGTCCTGAGACCCGCCGAGCGCGTAGCCCTGCTGAACGGGGCTCCCCTACCGCTGTCGCGGCTGGAGTTCGACCTGCTCCTGACCCTGGCCCAGCACCCCGGCCTGGTGTGGAGCCGCGAGCGCCTGTTGGAGCGGGTTTGGGGGAGCGACTTTCCCGGGGTGGACCGGGTAGTGGATGTGCACATCGCCGGGCTGCGCAAAAAGCTGGGGGAGGACGGCGAAAAGCCCCGCTACATCGAGACCGTGCGCGGGGTGGGCTACCGCTTCCGGGAGGAATGATGTTCACGCGGCTGTTCCTGACCCACCTGCTGGCGGCCTTGGTGGCGGTGGTGGCGCTGCTGGGCTTCGCCGAGTGGCTGGCCCCGCGCTTCTACCAAAAGCACATCGAGCAGATGGCGGCGGCCATGGGACCGCAAGGCCCCGACCTGCACGCCGACCTCGAGCGCGGCCTGCGCTCGACCCTCACCGCCGCCTGGCTGGCCTCGCTGCCGCTGGCCGGGCTGCTGGCGGCGGGCACGGCCTGGGTGGTCTCGAGGCGGGTCAGCCACAGCGTGCGCCTACTGGCCCGCGGCAGCCGGGAGATCGCCCAGGGGCATTACCGCAACCGCCTGAAGGTTCAGGGGCATGACGAGCTGGCCTCGCTGGCCCAGGACTTCAACCGCATGGCCGAGGCGCTGGAGCGGGTCGAGCAGAGCCGCATCGAGCTCATCGGCTCCGTCGCCCACGAGCTGCGCACGCCCCTGGCCGGTTTGCAGGGCTATGCCGAAGCCTTGGCCGACGGGGTGCTGCCACCCGAGCAAGCCGCCGACCGCATCCGCCACGAGGTGCGGGCCATGCGCCGCTTGGTCGAGGATTTGTCGCTGGTCTCGAGGGTCGAAGCCGGCGCGGTAGAGATTCGCCCCCAGGCGCTCGATCCCGCCGAGGCCCTCAGGCAGGCCGCCGAGCGCTTCGCCCTGGCCTTCCGCGAGCAGGGGGTGGCCCTGGAGCTGGAGCTACCCGCGCAACTGCCCGCCGTCCGAGCCGACCCCGAACGCCTCCAGCAGGTGCTATCCAACCTGCTCTCCAACGCCCTGCGCCACACCCCGCCCGGCGGGGAGGTGGGGCTGAAGGCCGAGCCAGCGCGGGGCGGGGTGCGCTTCAGCGTGCGCGACACTGGCCCCGGCATACCCCCCGAGCACCAGGCGCGGGTCTTCGAGCGCTTCTACCGCGTGGACCCGGCCCGCAGCCGCCAGGAGGGCGGGAGCGGGGTGGGCCTGACGGTTGCACGGGGCCTGGTCGAGGCCATGGGGGGCAACATGGGCCTCGAGAGCGAGGTCGGGCACGGCAGCACCTTCTGGTTCACGCTGCCGCCAGCCCGGTCCTGAGCCCTGTCGCGCTCTTCCTCGCGCTGCGCCTGATCCGGTGGGAAGGGGCGCCCTAAAGCGTCATGAAGGGCTCGAGCCGCTCTTTGACGAGGGCCAGCACCCGGTAGGGCTGGGTCTTGGGGCCGGGCATCCCCGGCGTGCCCGAGGGCATGCCCGGCAGGGCGATCCCGTCGATCCTGGGCCGCTCGCGCAGCAGCTTCTGGAGGGCGGCCAGCGGAACGTGCCCCTCCACCGTGTAGCCCGCGAGGCGCATGGTGTGGCAGCTCTGGGCCTCGGGCGGGATCCCGTAGCGGCGCTTGAGGGGGCTGAGGTCGTCCTGCAGCACCACCTTCACCAGGGCGCCCTGTGCCTGGAGGAACTTCACGTACTCCCCGCAACAGCCGCAGGTGGGCGACTTGTAGAGGGTGGCCTCGAGGCCCTTCAGGGCACTCCCCTGCTGCGCCAGGGCTCCGCCGGCCAGGCCCAGGGCGAGGCCGCCGAGCATCTTCAGCGCTCGTCTTCGGTCGGGTGTGTCCTGAAAATAGGCAAACAGCCTAAACTGTTGGAATGAGCGAAATACGGGAACGGATGCATCAGTTGGTGGATGAGTACGAGCGGCTGGGAGAGGGGAAGAATATAGCCGAGCAGGAGTTGCTGGTGATTGAGTTTGGCAAACAGATCCAGCGGCTGATGA
>NZ_QKOB01000017.1 GCF_003226535.1 Meiothermus sp. Pnk-1
GCGCGGGCGTCGGTGGAGGCGTTCGTCTTTGAGGTGTACAACCGCAAGCGTCCGCACTCGGCCTTGGGGTACCTGACGCCTGAAGCTTTTGTGGACAGCCTGTTGAAAGGGGGTGGGAGCCCTGACTAAACTGACCGGTGAGGTGGTGCAAATTTAGGGGCGCAGTACAGCCTCCTGATCCGTCTTGCGCACCCGCCGCAGGGTGGAACGCACCTTGTGCACGGTGCAGAGCTGCCACTGGGCCCTGGGGTAGACGCGCTTGATGGCGGTCTCTATCCCCGGCAACTCGTCAGTGATGAAAAGCAACACCTCTTCCACCCCCCGCTCCTTGAGCTCAAGGAGCAGGTCGCCCCAGCCCGTGCCCGACTCCGTGGGCAGAAGCCAGAAACCAAGGACCTCCCGGTGGCCTTCCTCGGTGATCCCCAGGGCCAGGTAAGCGGCTTCGGTAGCTACACCTTCCCCCTCCCGGAAGACCTTGGCGAACAGGGCGTCCAGGTAGACGAAGGCGTAACGCTGCTTAAGCGGGCGCTTCCTGAAAGCCTCTAGCCTGGGCAACACCTCCTCGGCCATGCGGCTGATGGTGCTGGCGCTGTAGGTCTCCCCCAAGAGATGCCCCAGGACCTCGCCCACCTTTCGCGTGGAGATGCCGGCGGCGTACATGGCTAGGGCAAACGCCTCAAGGTCTGCTCGGTGTTTCCCCCTTCGGGGGAAAGCAGCCGCCGGTTTGAAGAGATGGCTCGGGGTATTTTGGCTACCGGCTCCACCCGCGTGAGCGAGATGGTAGCCAGCCTCCCCTCCCACCTGCAGCGCCGCTTCCACCAGGCCAAAGCCCTGTACCGCTTCCTGGATAACCCCCGGGTCAAGGCCGAGGCCCTTCTGGAGCGGATCTGCGAGGAAAGCACCGAGGCGTTGGTGGGGGAGGAGGTGCTGGTTCTTCTGGACCCGAGCCCCCTCCACAAGCCCTATGCCCGAGCCCTGGAGGGGCTTCACCCCGTAGGGGGGGAGCGAGAGGCAGGCTATGAACTCCTCACCGCCTTGGGTGTGGATGCGGCGGGGCATCTGGCGGTGGGGTACGCCCATCTGTTGGCCTACGGGGAAAAGGGTTTCCTAAGCCTGCCGAAGGAGGTGGAGCGGGCCATAGAGGGGGCGACGGAGCGGTTGGGGGGCGAGGGCCGCCGGCGGGTGTGGGTGGCGGACCGGGGCTTTGACGAGCGCAAGGTGTTCCGTCAGGTGCTTTCGTTGGGGGCGGCTTTTGTGGTGTAGGTGTACCGCAACCGGGGTTTGGACGACGGGCAGCGGTTGCGGGCGCTGGTGGCCTCCTTGCCCCTTCCCTTCCGTGGGACGTGGGAGAGGAAGGGGGAGGGTCGGCGCCGGGGGGTGGAGGTCCACTTTGGGTGGACGGAGGTAGCGGTGGAGGGGCGACGGCTTTCCTTGGTGGTCAGCCGGGTACCGGTGCTGGGGAGGCGGGGTTCATGGTGGCTTTTTGATCCGAACCCCTGAACTTAGACACTCCTACCTGTCTGCCGTGTGAGTCCTTGGTCAACCCTGCTCAGCACCTCCTCCAGAGCCTCCCGAGGCGTCCGATACCCCAGCCCCGAGTGCAACCGGGCTTCGTGGTAATACCCCAGCCGCTCCGCGATCACCCTCCTCAGCTCCTCCAGGTCCCGCGCCTCCAAAAACAGCTCCCTGCCCTCCTCCTTGAACCGCCCAAAGAAACTCTCCACCACCGGATTGCCCTTCGCCCCCCTAAGGCTGTAGGAAACCCGCTGCCCGTCCTCCAGAAGCAACTGCCCCACCCACTCGTGGCTCAAGAAGGCGCCCCCCTGGTCGTGGTGGATGAGGCTTGGGGGCAGGTGGCCCAGGCCTTCCTGGAGGACAGCTTTGGCCCGCTGCCATACCCCCAAGGCCAGCTCCGCCGTGGGGGAGGGGCCGATCCCCCAGGCCAGGACCGTGCGGGTGCAGTGATCCAGGATCGGCATGAACCAGGCTTTCCCCTTTCCCCCAGCGTAGGCCATCAGGCTGAAGTCGGTGTACAAGAGGGCAAAGGGTCCAGGCTCCCCCTCCTTGAGGGTTGCCGCGCGCAGGTCCGCCTTCGCTCTGGCCAGAAGGACGATCTCCAGCAGGGGGTTGGGCTTGGGTTTTCTGGCCGTGCGCCTGAGGGAGAGCTGGAAATCATTGAGCAACCTCTGGATCCGCTTGTGGTTGAGGACCAGGCCCCGGCGGCGTAGCTCCTGGTCGATGCGCCGGTAGCCGTACTCGGGGTGCTCCAGCAGGATGGCCTCGATGAGCTCCTTGGCCCTTTGATCTTCCTCCTCCCGCTTCCTCTGCGCCTCCACCTTTTGCTTGTGGTGGTAGTACCAGGTGGCCCGGGGAATCTCCAAGGCGCTCAGCACGATGGGCAGGGGGGCCAGGCCCTGAGCCAGCGCCTGACGGGCCAGGTCAATGCGCTCGCCCAGAAGCATCTTCTTCACCTCCCCTGCCCGAGGAAGTTTTTTAGGAGGGCGATCTCCACTTCCTTCTTCCCGATCAGCTGCTCCAGGTCCCGGATCTTCTTCTCCAGTTCCTGCTCCTGGGTCTGGTTGGAGAAGACCGAGGGCCCCCGCTCCATGAGTTCGGCCTTCCACTTCACGATGGTATTGGGGTGGACCGCGTAAGCACGGGCCAGCTCCACCAGGCTCCTTTCCCCTTTGACCGCCTCCAGGGCGGCCTGGAACTTGACCTGGGGTGCTACTGCCTTGGGCTTCTTCATCTGGACCTCCTGATCTCTGCAGGATACATCAAAAGTATCGTCTAGGTTAAGGGGGTCATATCCTTTGACCAGCCTGCCGGTGAGGGGTCCGGAGGAGGCGCTGCGGGTGGTGGAGATCTACCGCAGGCGGTGGGAGATTGAGGGGTTCATCCGGCTTTTAAAGGTGGGGTTAGGCCTTGAGGGGTTTTTGGTGTGCGGGCTGGTCCGGATTCGGAAGGTGGTGGCGGTGGTGCTGGGGCTGGCGATGTTTGTGTGGGAGCTTCAGGGGGCGGAGGGGTCTTTCAAGGCGTTTTTGCTGGAGCTTGGGGGCAAGCTAGGGCTTGCTGGTGAAAGGGACGGTCCCTATCTGCTCTTGCGGGGGTTGGTCCGCTTGCTAAACCACCAGGTAATCCAGGAACATCTGGAGCGCGCACGGAAGGGGAAGAAGAGTTGTGGGTAAACTCCTGATTTCCGGAAGACACTTCCCCTAGGCTCGCCAGACACCATCCGCCAGCCAACGGACAGGGGCGCATGCTGGCGCTAGAGATTTTGTTGGCTACGCCTTTTGTGCGCGACCTCATCAAAGATGAGAACAAGACGCCTCAAATCAAGGACGCCATGCTGCAAGATAACCTACGCGGAATGCAAACCTTCGATCAGCACCTGGTCGAACTCTATACCCAGGGCCATATCAGCCTCGAGGACGCCGAAGGCTCGGCCACCAACCCGCACGAGCTCAAGCTGATGCTGACCAAGTCTACCGGGTACGGATACTGAAACTCAACGCGTTTGTCGGCAGGTCGAAAGCTAACCGCCTGAGCCTGTTGCGCTTCATTGCCGAGGGCTCGATTCGGGTAAGGAATTGCCTTATAAAGAAGCTATCTCGAACTCGATAGGATAGGAGAGTAAGGCTGCAGGTGGGTGCAGGCTATGCGCCTTCGGACTTGTTATATCTTGGCCAGCCGGGTGTTGGTCTCAGCATCTAAGCCCCTGAGCAGGGCATTGCGACGGGGGTTCTTTTCGGCCCTGTCCGGGAGGTGGCGGAAGGGAGCTGTTGCGCGAACCTCTTGCCCCCGCGGTGGGTAGGAGTGGGGCAAGTGGCTGTCGTGATGGCTTTTCCGCCGCGCCCGACAACCGCCGGCGTGGTGCGCGACCTGGGCGGCATCGCCCGCTCAAGCGCTGACGGGTTCGGCCCGCAGCCTGAGCCCCAGCGCCTTTAGCACCTTCATCACCGTGGCGAACTCCGGGTTGCCCTCGCCAGAGAGGGCTTTGTACAGGCTCTCGCGTGAAAGCCCGGCCTCGCGCGCCACCTGCGACATCCCTCGAGCCCGGGCGATATCGCCCAGCGCAGCCGCGATGAGCGCGGGGTCACCCTCTTCTAGGCAGGCCTCGAGGTAGAGCAGCATATCCTCCTCGGTTTTCAGGTGTTCCACCACATCCCACTTTTTCAGCTTCACCTTTTTCATACTCCCCTTACAAGTTACGAGCGATCTCCCGAGCCCGTTTGATGTCCCTGGATTGGCTGGATTTATCGCCACCTGCCAGCAGCACCACCACCTCCAAATCTCGCTGCACGAAGTACACTCGGTAGCCAGGCCCGTAGTGAATCCGTAGTTCTGACACTCCCTCCCCTACCGGGGCACAGTCGCCAAAGTTACCCAGCTCGAGGCGACGCAGACGGGCATTGATGACCGCCTTGGCCTTGGCATCCCGCAGACTGGCGAACCATCTTGCGAAAACCTCGGTTTGGACAATCTGCGGCACACAGCATACTGTATCCTATAAGATACAATCCTGCAAGGACGGACGAACGTTGGCAGGAGCGCAGCTTTGGCCGAGGGAGCCGCACCGCTCCCTCCACCGAAGGTCCTCGTCCGGGAGCACCTGAGGAATCCCCTCAGGGCGGTCTAGTAGGTAGAAGGCCTACCCGGCCATCTTGCCCCCGGGGGCAAGATGGCTAGGCTGCCCGCTCTCTGCGCCGAACAAGCCGGACGCTTTCGGGCCAAGCTACGCTACCCGGCTCTGGGTGCACGACGGTGCACCCGTCCCGGCCTGGCGAGGGGGATTTCTTGCCCCCGTTTAGGCCTGGCGACTCCGACCACGGGGGCAAGAAGCCCGCCTCAGAAGCCCGGTAGCCATTTTAGGTGGTATGACAGCTACATGGAGCGAATAAGCGCACGGGAACTCAAGAATCGCTTGGGGCGCTACCTCGGGCTCGTGCGGGAGGGGAAGAGCCTGGAGATCACGGATCGGGGCCGGCCTGTAGCCCGGCTGGTGCCCCAGGGAACCGGCCTCCCGGAGCGCCTCCAGGCCATGGTCATCTTGGACTTCTTGGAGCCGGGGGAGGGAAGGCTCTCGCCCCAACCCCCCGTGGCCCGAGCCCGCGGAAGCGTGGCCGAGCTCCTGATTGCGGAGCGCGGATGACCCGGATGGTCTACTTGGACACCAGTGCTCTGGTAAAGCGGTACGTGGAGGAAGCCGGAACCCCCGGGGTCCAGGCCCTCATCGGGGGAGCAGATGTGCTCGGCACCTCGGTCCTGACCCGGGTGGAGATGGCCGCGGCCCTATCCAAGGCAGCGCGGATGGGGTTCCTTACCCGGGAGGAGGCTGAGGCGGCTCTGGAGGCCTTCCTTGCGGATTGGCCCCGACTGTATCGCCTGAAGGCCACAGATCTTCTCTTGGAGTGGGCCTCAAACCTGGCCTGGGAGGAGGGGCTAAGGGGATGCGATGCTACCCATCTAGCCGCAGCCCTTCTTTGGCAAGGAATGCTGGAAGTGCCAGTGATCACGGCCACCTTTGACCGGGATCTTTGGATGGCTGCAAAGAGAAGGGGTCTAGAGGTGTGGCCCGACATCCTGTGAGAGACGGTCGCAAAAGTTTGGCACCCTTGAAGCATAACACCTGCACGCAACTCCTACCCCAGCGACTTTTGGGGTGAGGAGTGGGGCATCCTGAAACCCCGGAGCCCGCCACGAGGGAGACCGTCAACGCCCTGGGGCGGGCCATGCTCTTGCTCCATGGTCTACCCCTACTTCCGCACGGAGATTCCGGTGGGTGGTGGAGCGGACACCGACGGAGGAGCGGCCTGCGATGAGCGAGAGGTTTTTTCGCCGAGTGGAGCTAGGGTGGCTTGGGTGTACCTGGGCATTGAGGCGGCCGGTGAAGGGTCCTCGGCCCCAGGTGGGCGCCGGCACTCGAGGGCCGCTTAGGGCTCTTCCTCCTCCTCGCCGCCTGCGCACCCAGCACTACCACCACCATCGTCAACCCTACCTACGACGGCCCCATCGAGACGCTGGCCTACGTCAGCTTCCGCGGCTCCTACGGCGTCAACGAAGAGCTCAGGCGGGCCTTCGACGACGCGGTGCAGGCTGCCGTCTTCAACCACCCCTACATCAGCAAGCGCTTCGACCTTCTCGAGCGCAGCCGCATCGAGCCGGTGCTGAGGGAGCAAAACTTCGTGATCAGCCAGGGGATTGACCCCCGCAATGCACCCGAACTCGGCAAGCTTTTGGGGGCACGCTACATCCTGCTGGGTGAGCTGGTGAGCTTCGATGCCAAAGAGAACCGCAGTCAGGTGCTCCTCGCCAACGTGAGCACCCTGAGCCTCCACGTGCGGGTGGCCCTGACGCTGGTGGAGACCGAGAGCGGGCGAGTCCTCGCGCGGGTCAGCGCCGACCGCACCGAGACGGTGCTCACCCAAACCGGGGTTGGGGTTTCCTGGACACTCCAGCTCTCCACCCCGGTCACCCTGCCCGAGAAGGCCGTGACCGACGCGCTCAACAAGATCTGCTATGAGGCTCTCAACGAGTTGTTTCGTAGGCTTGCTGCTTAGCCTGGGACTGCTCTTTCCCACCGCCTGGGCTGAATGTGCCCAGGCGGTGGACACGATGAGCGAGGGCATCGCCGGCGCCGAACCCGAGGCCCTCAGCCGGGCGCTCGCGGAGGCGATTGCTCAGGAGCGAGGGGTATTCGTCAGCACCCGCCAGCGCCTGCTGGAGTACGCCAGCACGGTGGTTCAGGACGGGCGTTTGCAGGAACGCGGAGAGAGTTCCTTCGAGGAGGAGATCCGCACCCGGTACGCGGACTTCATCAGACTACGGCAGCGCGGAGACCCCGCCCTTCAGGGCTGGGGCTGCTTCGCGCAGCGAACACCCTGGGGAGCGCCGCCTTACCTCCTTTCGTAAAATGTCGTAACATATGAGCATGCAGCGGACGAGTCGGCTCCGGCTCGAACCAACCCGCGAGCAGGCAGACGCCCTCCTGGAAACCCTTCGCCAGCACACGGAATGCTTCAACGCCGTGTCCGCCTATGGCTGGCAGCACAGGGAGAAGAACGGCGTCCGTCTCCACCACGCCACCTACCGCGCCTTGCGGGAACGGTTCCCGGCGCTTCCTGCCCAGCTTGTGATCGCCGCCAGGGAGCGCGCCCGCGAGGCGCTGAGGAGCGCGCTCACCCGCGCAAGACGAGGCAAGAAGGCGTCCCAGCCGAGAAGCCGCCTGTGCCCTATTCGGTACGACGCCCGCACCTATACGCTTTGCACCGCCAAGGGCTATGTAAGCTTCGCCTCTGTGGCAGGACGGCTCAAAATTCCGTTCGCTGCTAATCCCCACGCTCAAGGTATTCTGGACCGGGCCGTCGGCTTTGGCAGCGCCGACCTGATCTTTCGTAGGGGACGGCTGTGGCTCCACGTCGCGGTGACGCTGCCCGACCCCGCGTTCCAGCCGTCCGGCTTGGTCGTGGGCGTGGACCTGGGGCTTTCGCGCCCCGCCGTCGGCTCCAACAACCGCTTCTTCGGCGAGCGTCGCTGGAAGGAGATAGAGCGCAGGTACTTCCGGCTGCGTCGCGGTCTCCAGCGCAAAGGCACCCACTCGGCCCTGCGGCATCTCCGCAGGCTGGCCGGGAAGGTCAACCGCTTCCGGCGCGACTGCGACCACGTGCTGAGCCGGCGCATCGTCAACTCCGTCCAGCCCGGCACCGTGATCGTTGTGGAGAACTTGGTGGACATCCGCAGCCGCACCAAGCAGCGGGGCAGGGAATCGCGCCGCCGCCTGCATTCCTGGAGCTTCGCCCGGCTCAAGGCATTTCTCGTCTACAAGGCGGAAGCCATGGGGTGCAGGGTCGTTGGTGTAGATCCCCGCCATACCTCGCAAACATGCTCGCGTTGCGGCTACGTCCATCGCTCTAATCGTCGCTCCCAATCACGTTTTCTATGCCGGGCTTGCGGGTTCGAGTTGAACGCCGACTTGAACGCTGCCCGTAACATCGCCCGGAAGTACCTTGCCGGCGGTGGCATGCCTGCCGCTGGCGGGCCGCCGTCAACCGGCCCATCGTGCCAGCCCGCACCAGCGGGCTAGGTGCAAGCCCCCGGCTTTAGCCGTGGGGTAGTTGACCCTTCGCTACCAGATCCTGCAGCGCAGCCCCGAGGCGAACGGGGTGCGGGTGCGAGTGCGGGCCTCGGTCTGCTTGGACCCCGTTGTCGCCCTGTTCGCCGACGGACCAGTACTGGCCGCGCTGAGCCGCTACCTGCCCAAAGGGTGGCAGCTCGTCGCCCTTGCCAGGCGGCCGGGTTCCCTCGAGGACTACCTGACCGAGGTGCTCGCAAGTGGCGCGACCTACGCGGGCACCCTCGACTCCGGCGCGTCGTTCGTCACGAACGGGAACATCGTGGCTGCGCAGCTGCAGGGGAACCTGGTCCTTTTCGACCTACGTAGCTTGGCGGTGGTCGGTACGGTGAGCTACAGCACGCGCGGGGTAGGGGCCAGCAGCGAGCAGGCCCTGGCCCAGGCCGCCGACCGGCTCGCCCAGGAGATCGCCCGGCAGTGGCTCATCCAGTTCGCCGTGGCAACCCGCCAGGTCACCTTCAGGATTGAAGGGCTGCGGCGCGGGGGAAACCGCTTCACCCTGGCCGAAACCCTGGCGGCCATCCCCGGCGTCATCCGGGTGGACTCCCACGCCTACGACGAACCCGGCCGCACCGCGATCCTGGTGGCCACGCTAGACGCGCAGGCCGACCCCTGCGCCGTGGCGCAACAACTGGCTCGAGGGCGGGTATCGCTGCGGCTGGACTCCTGCGAAGGCTCCACGGTGGTTCTTGGGGTGTTGCGGGAGTAAACCACCCTACGCCTAAGTATTGGGGTCATAGGACCTCATGATAAAAGCCTGCCCACAAACACCTTCTGTCTTACATGAGGTAAGATAAAGCTATGCCCCTCACCCGTCTCTCCAGCAAAGGCCAGGTGGTGCTGCCCAAGGCGGTGCGGGAGGCCCTGGGCCTCGAGGCCGGGGACGAGCTCCGGGTCGAGGTGGAGGGCGACACCATCCGCCTCGTTCCCCGGAGAAAAAGAAGCCTTGGCGAAGTTCTGGATACCCTCCCCGGCCACGTCCCCAAGGAGGCCTTCTCCAGCCCAGAGGCGCTCCTCGCCGCCGAACGGGAGGAGGCCCGCAAGAGGTGGCACCGGTGATCGCCGACGCCAACTTCCTGCTCCGGCTCATCACCAAGCACCCCCAGCCGATGTACCGTGCGGCCCGCGCCTTCGCCCTGGAGGCGGAGCGGCGCGGCCTCCTCATCGAAGTGCACCCCATGCACGTGGCGGAGGCGGTCTACGTCCTGGAAGGGCGCATCTACGGCCTCTCCCCCAGGGAGACGGCGAAAGAGCTCCTGGCCCTTCTCGGTGCCCGCCCCTTTGTGCCCCGGGAAGAGGAGGCCTTGCTGGCCGCCCTCGAAGCCTATCCCGAAAGCGGCCTGGACTTTCCCGATGTTTTCCTGGCCAAACTCGCCCGGACCGAGGGGAAGCGGGTGGTCAGCTTCGACCGCAAGATGGCGCAAGCCGGAGTGGAGCCCCTCGTGCCAAGGGAAGAGTAGACCAAGTCGCCACCGCCCTCGAGCGGAGGAGGGGCTCCAGGCGGGGAGGAAGACCCCGTCGCTGCGGCGGTGGAAGTCCATCAGCGCCCTCCGGTGCCCCCGCTTTGTCGCCCGGAACCCCTCGCGATAACGTCGCTTGTTTCGTGGGTTAACCTGGAGGTGTTGGGCGACCCGAGAGGAGATCCAGCAGTTGACATCTGGCCTCAGACTTCCGGTCTGAGGAGTCATCACCTTGGGTATAGTAAGCGTATGGCGCAAGGCATAGTCAGCGGAAAGTACCAACTTACGCTCCCGGTAGAAGTTCGCAAGGCTTTGGGGATTAAACCTGGCGACCGGGTGGAGTATGTGGTCAAGGGTGGGCGGCTGGAGATACGGGTGATCCGCCCCGACTTATCCCGGGTGCTCGACGAAGTCCTCGCAGAGCATGACTTTGCCGCTTTGCGAACCGAGACCCAGGATGACGCGGTACAGTACGTGCGGGAGCTGCGGGGCCGGGATGATTAGCCTGGATACCAACGTGATATTCTCGGCGCTGAACCCAGCAGACCTTCACCACACCCGCGCGAGGCGGCTCCTGAGGGAGCATGGGGCTGCGGAGGTGCTGGTCCTCTCGCCGGTGGTGTACGCCGAGCTGATGGCCTCATCCGATGCAGCGGGCATCCGCTTGTTTCTCCAGAAGGCCCAGATCACCACCCTCTGGGAAATGCCCCAGGCAGTCTGGGAGGCAGCGGGCAGAGCTTTTGGACAGTATGCCCGGCTGCGGCGCGGAGGCGTGCTGCCCAGGCGGATCCTGGCAGACTTCCTGATCGCGGCCCATGCGGAGCATCACGGGCTGGAGGTGATGAGCTTCGACGACGCCATTTACGCCGAGGTCTTCCCCGAACTGCGGCTGATCGGCTGAGCAGAAGGGGTTTAGCTTATGCAATTACCCGAGATCAGGCCCATAGAGACCTACTGGCTCGAGGCCGCCTGGGCGCGGCAGGACCGCCTGACCAAGCCTCCCCGGTCCCTGGCCTACCTGGAGGAACTCTCGGTGCGGCTCGCGGCGATCGGGCAGAGCCTGCACCCCGAGCTGGGCCAAGGAGGGGTCATCGTCTGCGCCGCCGACCACGGGGTGGCCGCCGAAGGGGTTTCGGCGTATCCGAGCGAGGTCACCGCCCAGATGGTGCGCAATTTCCTCTCGGGCGGCGCGGCCATCAACCAGATCGCCCAGGCCGCTCAGGCCGAGGTCTGGGTGCTCGACGTGGGGGTATGTTCCGAGTTCGAAGAGCATCCGAGGCTCATCCGCGCCAAGGTGCGCCCTGGCACGGGCAACCTCGCCCGCGAGGCGGCCATGACCCCCGCTCAGGCCGAGGAAGCCATCCAGGCCGGCATGGAAGCGGCGCGGCGAGCCATCCGGGAGGGCGCCACCCTGCTGGCGGCGGGGGACATGGGCATCGGCAACACCACCGCGGCCGCCGCGCTCACCGCGGCCTTGTTGGGCCTCCCCGCCGAGGCGGTCACCGGGCGGGGCACCGGCGTGGACGAGGCCCACCACCGCCATAAGGTGCAGGTGGTCGCACAAGCCCTGCGGCGGGCCGAGGGCAGCTTGGGCGAGCTCACCCGGGCCGACCCCCTGGCCATCCTGGCCGAGCTGGGCGGCCTGGAGATCGCGGCCATCGCCGGGGTCTTCCTGGCCGGAGCCGAGGCCGGGCTGCCCTTGGTCAGCGACGGTTTCCCGGTCACGGCGGGGGCGCTGGTGGCCTCGAGGCTCGCTCCCCAGGTGCGGGGCTACCTCTTTGCCGGGCACCGCTCCGCCGAGCCCGGCCACACCCGGCAGCTGGAGGCTTTGGGGCTCAAACCCGTGCTCGAGCTGGGTCTGCGCCTGGGGGAGGGCACCGGAGCGGTGCTCTCATTCCCTATTCTGCGTGCAGCGGCGAGGGTCCTGGCCGGCATGGCCACCTTTGAGGAGGCCGGAGTGTCTGCGGAGCGAGGTTGAGCAGATGGCGAAGACCAACTGCTACGGAGAAGGTGGGCTCTACGTCTTCACCGCGGCTTATCGCCGGAGGCGCGGCTGCGGCTCGCGGCGCCGCCCCTACCCCAAAGAGGTGCGGGCCGAGGCCATCCGCTGCCTGGCCGGGCTGCCGGTGGATCCGCGTGAAGGACCGTCTAAAGATGGGCTCTAGGATGCGCCCCTTTTGGCTGGCCCTGGGCTTCCTCACCACCTTCCCCGTGCCCAGGCTAGGTGAGATCCGGCCCGGCGAGATGCGCTCGGCTTCGGCCTTTTACCCCGTGGCCGGGTACTGCCTGGGTGGGGCGCTGGCCCTGGTGGCCTGGCTTGCCCAGCCTCTCCCCGAGGGGTTGCAAGGGGCCTTGCTGCTGGCCTTGTGGCTGGGCCTCACCGGGATGCTCCACCTCGATGGCCTCTTGGACTGCGCCGATGCCCTGCTCGCGATGAAGCCGCCCGGGGAGCGCCTGAAGGTCCTCTCCGACCCGCACCTGGGCAGCTTCGCCTTCGGGGTGGGCTTCGCCCATCTGCTCCTCAAGTGGCAACTCCTGACCCTGGGGCCTTCCCCCTGGCTGCTATTGGGCCTCCCGGCCATCGTGCGCTTCGCGCTGCTCGTTCCCATGAACCTCTACCCGGCAGCGCGGCCGGAGGGGCTGGGGGCAGGCTCGAGGGAAGGCCGCCTCGGCCTGGCCCTGCTCTTTGCCCTCCCGGCTTTGGCCTCGTTTCCCTGGCAGGCCCTGGCGGTGCTCCTGGTCATGCTGCTGCTGGCCCGCTGGGCGGCAAGCCGGCTGGGCGGGGGGCTTTCCGGTGACGTGTACGGGGCGCTGATCGAAGTAGGGGAGAGCGCGGGGTTGCTGGTGGGGGTGTTGCTCCGGATGGTTTAGCTCGGCCAGCGGCGCGCACACCCCGGGGCGAGGCGGTTTTCTCGGCAGCCCTACTTGCTCTCCGAGAGGACAAAACCCCGGCTGAACTGCCGCCCCAGCAGGGTGAACACCACCATGGGAGGGAGGATAGCCACCAGGGTCCCGGCCATCACCATGCCCCAGTCGGTCTGTCCGCTGGCCTGCCCGATAAGGCTTTTGAGCCCCACCTGGATCACCTGGTGGTCGCTGTCGCGGATGATGATCAAAGGCCACAGGTACTGCTCCCAACCGTAGATGAACTGGATCAGGGCCAGCGCGCCGATGGTGTTCCAGCTCAGGGGAACCAGCACCGAAAGGAGGAAGCGCAAAGGCCCTGCTCCGTCGATCCGGGCGGCGTCCAGCAGGCTCGAGGGGATGCCCATGAAGTGCTGGCGCAGCAGGAAGATCCCCGTGGCCGAGGCGGCGAAGGGAAGGATGAGGGCCGGATAGGTGTTGGCCCAACCCAGGCGGTTCACCAGGTCGAACAGCGCCACCACCAGGAGGTCGGTGGGCAGCATCAAAGTCAGGAGGATCAGGGAAAACAGCACTCCCTTGGCGGGTATGCGGAAATATACCAGCGCCATCGCCCCCAGCGCCGAGGTGACGACCTTGAGCAGGGTGATCCCTGTCGCCACCACGAGGCTATTGCGCAGGTATACGCCCAGTTTGGCGCCGTTCCAGGCGGTCCGCAGGTTGTCCCAGAAGTGGCCGCCCGGCATGAGGTCGGCGGAGTTGACGGCCGCGCCGCTTTGGGTGGCCTTGATGGCGGCAAACAGCAGGGGAGATCCCACCAAGAGCACCGCGAGGATCAGGGTGAGGTGGATCCACAGGGCCTGCAGGGCTTTACGCGCCATAGTTGATCCTCCTTCCCAGGCGGAACTGCAAAGCGGTGAGGGCACCCACCATTACCAACATGAGGATAGCCTGGGCCGCAGCGAAGCCGGTTTGAAAGTTTTGGAAGCCGTCCTGGTACACCCGGTAGATCAAGAAGGTGGTGACTCCCGTTTTTCCCAGGGTGGGCCCCCCCGCGGTGAGGATGTCCACCAGGCTGAAGGTGTCGAAGATGGCATAGGTCAGGTTGACGAAAACCAGGAAGAAGGTGATGGGGGAGAGCAGCGGCAGCATGATGTGGCGGAAACGTTGCCAGGGAGTCGCTCCGTCCAGCGCCGCGGCCTCGAGCAACTCCCCGGGCAGGTTCTGTAGCGCGGCGGTGTAGAAGGCCAGGTTATAACCGATATTTTTCCATACCGCGGCGAACACCACCAAAACAAAGGCTAGGATGGGGTTGTCCAGCCAGCGAGGGGCGACGCCAAACCACGTGCGCAGCAGCTCGTTGACCAGCCCCACCTCGGGGTTGAACATGAATAGCCACAGCGTCCCGGCGATGGCCGGGGAGAGGGCGTAGGGGTAGAGCAGCAACGAGCGGTACACGGCTGCCCCCCGGATCCGCTGGTTGGCCAGGATGGCCAGGCCCAGTCCCAGGGCCAGCCCCAGACCCACCACCAAAGCGCAGAAGAGCACCGTCTGCGCCAGGCTCTGAAAGTACGCGGGGTCGGTCAGGAGCTGCTGGAACTGGGACAGCCCCACAAAGGTCTCGGTTTGAAAGACGAAGTTGGCGCGGTACAGCGAAAGGCGTAGGGTCTCGAGGGCCGGATAGTAGAGGAAAACCCCGAGCACCACCAGGGTGGGCAGGAGCAGCAACAGGGCTAGCCAACGGTTTTTGAAGACGGCGAGGGCGTTCATGGCGTGGGGTTAGAGGCAAGGAGCCGCGAGCGCTTCGCTCCCGGCCCCTTGCTGCTGGGGGGTTTACTTCACGCTGGCGTTGTACTCCTTGAGGGCGGCGTCGGCTTTGGCCTTGGCCTCGGCCAGCGCCGTGTCTACCGGGGTACCGGAGAAGACCTTTTGCGCTGCCTCCTCCACGAGGCGGCGCACCTGCTGGAAGGGGCCGATCAGGGCCCCGGCGGTAGCCTCGTTGGGGATGGTCTCGAGCAGCTGATTGAAAGCCACCAGCTGGGGCGCTTTCTCGTTCAACCAGCCCTCTTTCTTCAAAAGCTCCACCGAGCTGAGCCGCACCGGGTAGTAGCCGGTGAGCTTGTGCCACTCGGCCATGTTTTGGGAGTTGGTCATAAACAGGGCGAACTTAAGAGCGGCCTCGGCCTGTTCCTTGGGGATTCCCTTGCTGATCCACAGGCTGGCCCCGCCGATCACCACCCCATTGCGCTTGACCCCATCGGGAATGGGCAAAAAGCCCACCCCCATCTCGAAGCCGGTCTTTTTGGCGGCGTCGTTGATGTTGACGATGTCGGCGGTGGAGGTGATGTGGAAGACCACTTTGGCATCGGTGAAGATGGCATCGCTGCCGTCCCAGTCCTCGAGCTTGCCGGTGTAGGTGTAGTAACCCTTGTCGTTCATCTCCTTGAGCCAGGAGAAAATCCGCTTGGCGGGCTCGCTGGTCAGGAGCACCTCGGTAGCCCGGCCCTTGCGCCCGTTGCCATTGTTGGCCAGCAGCGCCCCCTGCTCGGCCATCCACTGCTCGAAGAACCAGCCGTTGAGGCTCATCCCGAAGCACTTAACCCCGAGGTTGGCGGCGGCCACTTTGGCGCAGGCCGCGGTGAGCTCGCCGAAGGTTTTGGGCGGATTGGCCGGGTCTAAGCCCGCTTTTTTCATCAGGTCCTTGTTGAAGTAGAGCACCGGCGAAGAGGAGTTGAAGGGGATGCTGTTGACCCGGCCGCCGATGGTGTAGTAGTTGAGCACCGGTTTGATGTAGTCGGCGGTGTCGATGGGGCCTACGTTGCCGACGGGCTGGAAGATGCCTGAGTCGAGGGCGAACTGGCTGCCGATCTCGTACATCTGTACCAGCGCCGGAGGCTTACCCTGCCGCGCCGCCAGGGTGGCGGCCTGGAGGATTTCCGGGTAACTGCCCTTGAACACGGGGCTCACTTTGATGTTGGGGTTGGCCTTGTTGAAGGCCTCGGCCTTGGCTTGGATCCAACCGCCTCGCTTGGGGTCGCCAAAGGTATGCCAGAACTCTACGGCCACGCTTTGGGCCAGGCTGGCGGTACAGAGAATCCCTGATAACACCGTGATCAACGCGATAGGCTTCATGTCTCCTCCTGGGGCCTTGGTTCCCCGTCCAAACCATATGGGCGCCGTTTCAGTGGCCTGTCAGCATGGCGCTCGAGGGCTGGTTTGATATCCCCACCTCTTGGGGTGGCTCCACCCAGTTGAACGCTTCCATACTAATCGTGGATGCCCCGCATTTCAATGCGGAGAGACGTTTTTTTCGGCGCAAGCCGTGGAAGCGGTTGTTTTGCCCGTAGGGCAAACACGTCTTAGAGCCGCGCGAAGCGCGGTGTAGCACACCCATCCGCCGGTGAGCTACCGTGTACTCATGCCCAGGGCAGAAACCGTCATTCTAAAGCTGCGCGACCCCGGGGCGGGCAAGCGACGCTGGCTCGACCAGACCGCCGAGCTGTTCCGCCAGGGGACGCAGCTGGGACTCGACTATGCCCTGAGCAACCAAACCAGTAATAGGGGGAAGATCCATGCCGCCACCTACCCGAAGATCCGCGCCCTGGGCCTGCCCTCCGACTACTGCCGCATGGCGGTCAACCAGGCGGTGCAGCTCGCCCGGAGCCACTTCGGGCTGCGCAAGGGCCAGCGGCGGGCGGGCAAACCTACGACGGTTCGTAGTCAGGGGATCGGGCTCGGGGTCAACGCCTACCGGGTGGTTGGTTCCGCCCTTCGGCTTTCCACCGGGGTGCAAGGTGACTACCTCTGGCTCCCCCTGTGCGTCCCCGCCCGTTGGCGGGACAAGCTGCAACACGTCAAAGGTGATGCAAGGCTGTTCAAGCGGGGCGAAGACTGGTACGTGATGCTGCCCCTGCGCGTACCCCACACCCCAACCGTCCGTGACGGCGACGGTGAATCCACCGTCATCGGGGTTGACCTCGGGGTTGTACGCCTCCTGACCGCGAAGCATCCCCACGGCTGCCTGGTCGTGAACGGCAAGCCCGTCCGCCATAAGCGCGAACACCGAGCCTCCCTCCGCAAGCGCCTCCAGCGCCACCGCCGCACCGACCGGGTGCGGGCCATGCGGGGCAAGGAGCGGCGCTGGATGACCGACCTCAACCATAAGGTGAGCCGCCGGTTGGTGGACCTGGCCCTTCAGTACCCCAATCCGGTACTCGCCTTCGAGAAGCTGGACGGGATACGGGATAGGGTGCGGGGGAGCAAGCGGTTCAACCGGATGGTCTCTTCCTGGGCCTTCCGGCAACTGGTGGACTTCGTGCTGTACAAGGCGGAGCGGGCGGGGGTGCGGGTCATCTTCGTGGATCCCCGCCGGACCAGCCGCACCTGCCCAAAGTGCGGCCACGCTACCCGGGCCAACCGACCTGAGCAGGGCCACTTCCGATGTGTGGCCTGCGGCTACCAGGGCAACGCCGACGTGGTAGCTTCTCTCAACATCGCTGGCGTAGCGGCTGGACTGCTGCGCCAAGGGCCGCCTGACACGGCCCGTCCGGGGCGACCCGGACAGGCTCCTTCCGTGGGGAGGGGGCTGGATGGAGTAAAGGTGTGTGAGGCGCAAGCTTTGCATACAGACTCCAACCTTGAAAGTTCCGCGTAGGAACCCCCGTTCCCGACTCGCCGTGGCGAGGCGACGGGGAGGATGTCAGCTCGTCTGTTACTGGAAAGGGGGGTGGGGGCGAAGCTATTCTCATCTAGCCTTGGGCCCCCAGGTGGTAGCTGCCGCGCTCGAGGGCCGAGGCTTTGCTCGAGCCCGACTCCAGGGAAGCGTCCCGTCTGGGCCGAATTCTGCTCGAGGCCGAGCCCTACGACCGGGAGGCGCTCTGGCTCACCCTCGAGGCCCTGCGCCGCACGGGGAACCACCGGAGCCTGAGCCGGCTGTACGCGGAGGCCCGGGCGAGGATGCTCGAGGTCGGGGAGGCCTTGCCGGAGCGCTGGCAGAGTTTCCTCACCCCGGCTCCTGCCTGAGCCCCCCCTCCGCCCACCGGCAAAACCCGGCCTTTTTCTGACCGCCATCTGACCGGCCCGGCCGTACCTTGAGGGTCGAAAGGAGAAAGCATGTTCGATCGGCGATGGTGCATTCCGGCCCTGGCATCGGCAACCGCCCCCACCCTGACCCGATTCAAAACCCGGCGCGGGGTCGGTCTGAACCCCTCGGTTTTACTGGCCTTGCTTTGGGTAGGGCTCGTGGCCTGCGGAGGCGGGAACCCCAACCCCGGCTCGAATCAACCGCCCACCGCCAGATTCACCGCCGCAGACACCGTACAGGCCGGTACGCCGCTGGCCTTTGACGGCTCGGCCTCCACCGACCCTGACAATGACCCGCTGAGCTTTAGCTGGGACTTCGGCGACGGTTCAAGGGGCGGGACCGCCAGGATCGCCCATATCTTCCCCAAGGCAGGCAGCTTCAAGGTGACGCTCACGGTCGCGGACGGCAAGGGCGGAGTCCACAGCAGCGAGAAAACCATCACCGTCTCCCCGCCTCCGGCCCCGAGTAAGACCGTAGCCGTGCGAGGGCTGGTAAAGGGGATTGACGACGGGCCGCTGGCGGGCGTCAACGTCTCGGTCGTTGGGGGTTCGGCCACCGGGACGACCGGAGCGGACGGGACGGTGACGTTGAATTTGGGCGTCGGGGTGGATGTGACCCTCAGGCTCTCCAAGGAGGGTTATGCCGAGCAGTTCAAGGTCGTCAACCTCCCCGGTAACGTCGGGGAGGATGGGTATTTTGAAGCCCGCCTGATACCCCGCGAGGCTCCCAAAACCCTCGCCGACGCGGCCAAGGGCGGGAATCTGGAGGGAAAAGACGGGGTGAAGATCGGCCTACCGGCAGGGGGGCTGCTGGACCCCTCCGGCAAACCCGTCTCCGGCGCAGTGCAGGTGAGCATGACCCCGGTGGACGTGACCGGCGCGGCCCTGCCCGCCTTCCCGGGGCGCTTTGAGGGGATCGAGCCGGACGGCTCGAGAAACCCCATCGTCAGCCTGGGCACGGTGGAGTTCGTCCTTTCCCAGAACGGGCAGCGCTTGCAGGTGGCCCCGGGGAAGACGGCGAGCCTCGAGCTGCCCCTCTACGCCAACGCCTTTATAGACGGAAGCGTGCTCAAGGTTGGGGACAAGGTGCCGCTGTGGTCGCTGGACGAGCGGAGCGGAACCTGGATCAACGAGGGCGAGGGAACCGTGGTGGCGAGCGCGAGTTCCCCCACGAAACTGGCGGTGCAGGCGCGGGTGGCGCACTTTGGCTGGTGGAACCTGGACTACGTACCCGATCGGGCCAACCCCAAACTCCGCTGCGTCAACGACGTGCCGGGGCAGTATGACGATATCTTCGCCCAGGCTCAAATTTGCAATATGCTGGCCGAAATAGACCGGGGACTGTCGGGGAACTCGACGCTTCCCGGCTACGCCGCCACGACCACCATCCCCATCGGCGGGGGGGTGCCGCTTCCCATCCCGGCCGGGGTCAAGGTGATCCTCAAAGGTTCGGCGCTCGGCGGCTCCTGGGCCGGCCAGGCCACGGTGAACCTGCCCAAGAACAGCAGCGACGAGATCCTCATCCCCCTACGACCCCTCACCCTCACCGGCGACTACTGGACGTCCTTCGCCACCCTGCCGGGGACGAACGACATCTTTGAGTACCGGATCCTGCCCGACAGCCAGAAGCGGCTCGTGGCGATCGTCTCGACCAGGCGATGGGAAGGGAACAACTCCAGGCCCATCATCTCGGTGCAGCGCTGGAACGGGAGCGCCTGGTCGAAGGTCACCGACGACCTCGAGGGCGAAGTCAACGCTGCGCCCTTCGCTTGCGCAGACTTTGTCCTGGACCAAGACGATAACCCGGTGGTAGTGTACACGTACCCAGTCCCGAACACCTCGTACC
This sequence comes from Meiothermus sp. Pnk-1, assembly GCF_003226535.1. Taxonomy (NCBI): domain Bacteria; kingdom Thermotogati; phylum Deinococcota; class Deinococci; order Thermales; family Thermaceae; genus Meiothermus; species Meiothermus sp. Pnk-1. The sequence goes on from NZ_QKOB01000017.1 coordinate 19,382, forward strand.
ACGAATACTTCGTGCGGCGCTGGAAACCCGGCGGCTGGGTGGCGGTGGGGCCGGACGGCGGGAAGCTTCCGGGCCAGAGGTACTCTACGTGTAGCGAGAGCCCCTCGCTGGCCGTGGGGGCGGACAACCAGCCGATTGTGGCCTACGAGCTGAACGGCGCTGCTTACGTGCGGCGCTTCGACGGGGCCAACTGGGTGGGCATGGGGCCATCGGAGGGGAAACTCAACGGCTCCATCCCAGCCAACCACGTCGTCATGGTGCTGGACTCCAGCGGGAACCCGGTGGTGATCTGGCGGGCCTACAATACCTCCGACAGCTACGCCCTGCGCTACAAACCCACCCCCACCCCCTCCTGGGAGGCCATCGGGCCAAACAACGGGCTTTTGCCCACGTCGCTCCCGCTGCTCGGGTTCTACCCGACCAGCCTGATCCTGGATGCCTCGGGTAACCCGGTGGCAGCGGGTGCGGCCGATATCTGCAGCAGCCCGTCGTGTGGCTCGGCTTACATGGGCGTGGCGATCTACCGCTACGACGGAACCCAGTGGCAGACGTCCGGGGGGCACACCGCTAGCCCCAACGGGTATCTCTCGAACAGACCGGGGCGAAGGGCTTTGGTGCTCGACGCCAGCAACCACCCGCTGATGGCCTGGGTAGAGCTCAGCGTCCTCTACGTTCAGCGCTGGAACGGCTCGGTCTGGACCGGAGTGGGCTCCGACAGCGGGGCCTTTGGCAACGGGTACAACGCCCCCACCCTGGTTCGGGACGGCGCGGGGAACCTGCTGTTGGGCTTCAAGTTGATCGGCGGGCAAAAAATAGAGATCTACCGATACGTCCCTTGACTTCCTGGCGTGACGTCCTCCCCCGAATTCATTCGGGGGCCTCCTCAAGAGGCACGCAGGTCCGACCTGCGCTTCGGTTCGTGGACCGTATGCCATCCCGGCCGGAATGACAAGACCACGGGCCGCGCCACGCGGCCACTACTCCCCTGGATGGGAGATACCTGGAATGCGCGCTCGTAGATGTTCAGCGCGCCGTTCACGTCCGCTTGGGCTGTCCACCCGCATTGGCAGCGGTACAACCCGCGATGAATCCGGCTTGCCTCGCACACCCTGCCGCAGGCGTGGCACGTGCGGGAGGTGTTCCGCTCATCCACATCGGTTCGGACTGCGATCCCGGCGATCTCCGCTTTGTATCGGATCATGTCCACGACCTTCCGGTAGGACCAGTTGTGGAGGCGTTGGTTCAGCCGATCGCCGTAGTCGATAGCCCCTCGGATACCGGTCAGCTCGCCGATGGCAATCTCCTTGGCCCCACGCTGGACACACGCGCGGACGAAGTGCGCGGTGACCATGTGCAGCAGGTGTTCGACCTGTCGGCGTTCTTTGCGGGCGATCTCCCTGTACCGTCGGGACATGCGGGGGTTCTCCCGCGACGGCGGCTTAACCTTTGCCCGCACCTTCTGCCCGTACCGCCGAACCGCCTTGAATCGCCGCGCCGTCCTCGAAGGCGGCGGCCAGGAGCACCGCCACACGACCCGTGCCGTGGTTCTTACGGGGCAGGACCTCCACCACCAGGCGGGCTTCCAGTTGCCCGGTCAACTTGTCGTAGGTGATGCAGACCTGCCGCACCCGTTCGTACTCCACGTCAGGGCGGTGGCCGATCCGGAAGGTGACGGAGCGGACGCCATCCGCCCGTCCCTTGCCCAGGGAGAGCGTCAGGCGGTCGCCTTCTAGCGTGAACCCGCTCTGGACGTACTTGAGCGGGGAGAGCCTGGCCTTGGGCCGGAACCCAGGCGCGTTATGGCCCGTCTGCCCGTTGCGGCGGAGGGCGAAGAACGACTGCCACGCCTGCCGCACCTCGTCGCGGGTGAGCTGCGCGGACATGGAGTAGTAGCCCTTCGCCCTGGGGAGGGCGGCCAGGATGCGGTTGAGGTTGGACCGGCGCACATCGACCCGGCCGGTCTCCTCTTGCCGGCGGCGGAGGTGCCACATCAGCCCGTTGTAGACCTTGGTGGCGCAGAACATCGCATCCCGGAGGACCCGCTCGGTCTCGGGATCGGCGTGGATCTGCGCCTTGATCGTCAGCATCGGCATCCGTCTTCCGCTCCTCGATGTAGCGTTCTATCCCCGCAGCCGAGATGTTCCCGGCGCTGCCCACGTAAAAGGAGGGCGTCCATTCAGGCGCATGCACAAAATACCACAAAACGACCGCCCACCATGCTATGTGCTCCTTCGGAGCACGTGGGGGAGTCCATGTATCCCCGCTCTGAAGAGGTGGGGGATTATAGCTCCCCCACACCCCCTCTTTTCTCTAAGACCTCTTTTCCAGATAGGCGCGCACGGTTTCGGGATCGGTCTTTGGCATGACCTCGAGGCCAAACTCCCCAAAGCCCGGGGGTACGAGGCGGAGTTTACCCCAGCGGGCCAGGGAAATCCCCACCACCCGCCCTTCCTCCAGCAGGTCCTCTCCCACCTCGTCCGGGGGCCTGAGGCCCAATCGGCGGAGGGCTTCCAGCAGGGGCCGGTAGGCGGGGTCCACCAGCTCCAGGGCCTCGTCCCAGGCGAGGCTTTCTTGAGGGCCAAGGAGGGCCTCCAGCTCCTGGAAGCCTGGGTCCCAGGCTTCTCCTTCCCGGAAGACCACGAAGGGAAAGCCCATGAGGGTGAGCCTCCTCCGGATTTCCCCGTCCTTTTGGGCCTGCCCGGGGTCCTGGTGGTGGGGGCCGTCCACATACACGCCGACCCCTCTGGCGTAGTAAAAGTCCAGGCGGGTGTGGGTGCCCCCTAGGTCCAGGGTGTACTGGGCCTGGTCCGGCAAGGGGAGCCCCCGGCGGTAGCACTCCAGGACCCAGCGCTTTTCCAGCTCGCTCTCGCACCGGTTGAGGAGTTCTATCAGGTGTGGGGGGAGGTCCTCTTCCTCTTCCGCCTGGAAGTGGGCTTCCTGCAGGAGGGCGAAGACGGGCATGACCAGGGTGCGGTCCAGGAGGGGATGGTCCCCCTGGTTGCCGTAGTCCATCAGGCACTCGTAGCAGGCTCGTTCGCAGGCCGCTTCCTCTCCCTCGTGCATGAGGCGGAGGGCGGTGGTGGCCAGCTCTTGGAGGGGATGGGGGGTTTCCTGGCTGGGCCAGGTGGCCAAGGCCGCCAAGGCCCCAAGCCCCCCTTCCTGCCCCTCCGCCAGAACCACCCGGTAGGGCACCTCCCTTTGCGGGGTGGGCTGGAGGAAGCCCCAAAGCTCGTCGTCCGCCAGCTCCAAAACCACCAGGGCGGCCTTGCGAAAGGCGGCGAGGAGGCTTTTGTAGAAGGCGGGGATCCTCTGGGGGTCAAGGCCAGGGGGCGCCGGCACCTCCAGGGCCAGGACGTCGCTTTCCGCCCGGGCCTCGAGGACTACCCCCTTCCTCAGGTCCCCCTCCTGCCCGCCCGCCGGGCACCGCCCCTCCCTGCCCTCGCGCCAGGGGTGCTCCTGGAGCTCTTTTTCCGTGAGGAGGAAGCGGCGGCACTTGCGGCAGTAGACGAAGCCTTCCTGCAAGGGGTTTTCCTCCTCCTCCAAAAGCCAGGAGCGAAGCCCCTTGTTCATGGCCACCACCTCGGCGTTGTGCTCGTAGAGGAGGCGGTAAGCCCCGCTTCGGAAGGCCTTGGGGTTTTTGGGCCTCCAGTCCCATTCCACCTCGTACCCCAGGCGCGCCCGGTCCTCCTCCTCGCTGCTGATGCGCCGCCGGGGGGTGCCCATGAGCACGGGAGGAGGGAGGAGCCGCACCGTGGGAACCTCCCCGCTCAGGTCCTTGTGGCACCAGCGGCACCGGGGCCCTAAGGCTTCCACGTGCCCGCAGGTGCACCGTTTGGCCAGGCGTAGGTCCTCCTCCTTGGGCAGAAAGGCCAGGCGGTCCAGGTGGTAGCGGCGGGCCCCGTAGTAGAGGGTGTTGCCGGGGGCGAACTCGGTGAGGGCGATGAAGGTGGGCCGCTCCAGGCGTTCCACCTCCCCGCCGGGGGTGAGGAGCTCCACCCAGGTGGTGGCCCGGCCGAAGGCGTAGTTGGGGAGGAAGCCCCGGCCCGCCAGGTAGCCCCGGAGGTCTAGGTCCACCAGGTGCTTTCGTTGCCGGTCCGCCCGCTCCATCTCCGCCTGGACCTCGTCCTTGTGGGGATGGTGGGGGCCCATGTGGCGCAGGCGGTTGGCGTACTCCGTGTAGCGGGCCTGGGCGTCTTGGTACTCCTCCCGCCAGGGGTTGAGCTCCCGGTCCAGGGCCTGGGGAAAGCCCCCCACCGTCTCCTGCAGGAAGTCCTCCGAGAACCAGGGGAAGCGGGCCATCTCCCGGGCGAAGGCCTCCCGCACCGCCTGGAGCACCTCCTCCCGGTGGTGGGCGAGGAGTTGGGCCAGGTCCTGGGCGAAGGAGGCCCGCAAAGGGTAGAAGCGGGCCTGGTCCTCGTAGTCCACCGCCTGGCTCACCTTGGCGGGCAAGGAGAACCCCTTCTGGGCCAGAACCTCCAGGACCAGGGCCCGCACGTGGGCCTGGGCCAGGCGGGGGTTGTCCAGGAGGAAGCGGGGAGCCTGGATGGTTCCCCGGACCATCTTCTCGGGGAAGCGGTAGAAGTACTGGTCGTGCCCCAGGGACCCGGCGAAGGCCTGGATCAGGGCAGGCTGCCCCTTCCGGCCCGCCCGGCCCGAGCGCTGGGCGTAGTTGGCGGGGGAAGGGGGGATGTTGCGCAGGAAGACCGAGGACAGGGCCCCGATGTCAATGCCCATCTCCAAGGTGGGGGTGGCCACCAGGACGCTTAAAGGGTCCTGGGGGTTGCGGAAGCGTTCCTCCAGCCTCCGCCGCTCCTCCCCGGAGACCTGGGCGGAGTGGGCGCGGGCCTCGAGGGGCGTGGCGAAGGCGCGCCGCCGGTAGAGGTGCTCGTAAAAGGGATGGACGCGCCGCTTCTCCAGGGGCTGGCCGGGGAACTCGGGGGAGATCTGGAGGGCGTGGAGGGGGCCGGTGTAGCCGCTCCGGGGGCAGACCAGGTACTCCCCCTCCGTCTTTTCCAGGAGGATGGCGTTGTGGTTCAGGGCCACCCCCTCCACCTTGCCCCGGCCCCAGGCCGGGAACTCCCAGGGCATCAGGACCGCCTTTTCCTTGAGCCGCTTCACCGCCTTTTTCAGGAGGGCCCGGGCCTCCTCCCACGGCAAGCCCAAGGCCCGCATGGTCCAGGCCTCAAAGAGGCTCGGCCGCCGGGTGCCATGGAGGAGGAAGGTGTGGCCAAAGCGGGGGTTGGAGGGGGTGGGAACTTCCAGGACCAGGGCGGCCCCCAGGGGCTCCACGAAGACCTCGTGGGGGAGGGTGGCCAGGGGCTCTTCCACCTCCAGGCGGAACCGGGAGGGGTTGAAGAGATCGTGGCGGATGGCCCCTCGGCGCCGTATCAGGTCCAAAAGCCCCGTGAGGTAGTCCCGGCGCACCTCCTCGGGGACCGCAAGACCCTCCCAGAGGTCCGGGTCTTTCGCCACTTCTTCCAGGTGGCGGTAGCGGTACCGCACCAGGCCCGCCGCCTCCAGGTTCTTGAGGTTGGGCTGGGTGTTCCGGACGGCCTCCAAGACCGCCGCCAAGGAGAGGAGGTGCAGGTAAGCGGCCCCCTCGGGGCTATAGGGGTCGTACAGGGGGTGCACCTCTTCGCGGGCGTCCGCCCGGGCCCAGGCCTCGTAGACCTGGCGCCCCACCTGGGAGAGGTAGGCCGGCCCCCCTTCCAAAAGCTCCAGCACCGTTTGCCGGAAGAGGGCTTTGCGGAAGAGGTCCTGGAAGTGGCCCGCCTGGAACTCGGTATCCTGGCGGTTGTCGCTGAAGACGATGATCTTGCGCTCCTTTGGGGGCAGGGTGCTTAGGGTGTTCAGGAGGAGGAGGTCGGTGGCGGTGGAGCGGCCCACCAGGCCGAAGGCCGTGAGTTTGCGGATCTCCCCTCCCCGGCGGGAGTGGGCCACCTGGCAGGTGGGGCAGTACTGGAAGGGGTAGGGAAGGACGGCCACGGGGACCCCTCCCTCTTGGGGGGCTCCGGTGTAGGGGTCCAGGGCGAGGTTGGTGGGCAGCAGGGAGCGGCGGCCCTTCTTGGGCTCGCCGCTTTCCTCCAGCCAGTCCTCGGGTAGGGGTTCCTCCTGGGGAAGCCAGGCTCCGGGGCGGAGGTAGCGCACCTCGGGCCCCATGGGGTCTAGCAGGGAGGGGCCCGGCAGGTAGTGGCCGTTTTTCGCCCGGGCCACCAGATACTCCTGGCCGCAGTTGCGGCAGAAGACCACGGGGTAAGCGGGCTTGCCCTGGAGGTGGCGCTCCCCCTTTAAGGAGAGAGCCTCCAGGTCCAAGGTGGCGGTGAGGTCGGGGGCCTGGGCGTAGAAGGCGTGGATGCGGGGGGCCAGGTACCCGGTGGCCGCCCCTACCCGAAGGGCCAGGACCACCTCCTTCCTGGCCTCCTCCTCGGGGACTTTAGCCTCTTTGGCCCAGGCCTGGGCCAGCTCGCTCAGGGTCTTGGGCTCCTTCAGGAGCCCTTCCACGAAAAGGAGGGCCCGGCGCACCCGGGCCTCGCCCCCGGGGGCCGCCTCGAGGGCCTCCTTCAGCTCCGGGGGCAGGGCCTTTAGGTCCAGGGGGGGCGGGTCCTCCAGGGTTTCGCCGATGACCCGGGCCACGGGGGATCCGAAGAGGTTCTCGGCGAAGCGGCGGATGGCCTCCTCGCCCCGGTCCACGGTGGCGGAGGTGCCGATCACCTGGAGGCTTTCCGTGGTGCCCGTGTGCTGGCAGAGCCTCCGGATCAAGAAGGCCACGTCCGCCCCCCGGAGGCCGGCGTAGGTGTGGACCTCGTCCAGGACCAGGTAGCGGAGCACGCCCCGGTGCTCCGGGGGGAAGAGGAAGCGGTCCTCCCCCCGGGTGAGGAGGAGTTCCAGCTGCACGTAGTTGGTTAGGAGGATGTCCGGGGGGTTTTCCCGGATCTCCTCGCGGCTTAGGACCTCGGCGTCGCTCACGGGCCGCTCCTGGAGGAGCTTTTGCCGGAGGGCCTCCCCATCCTTGCGGGTGTGGGGGGTTTCCCCGTTATAGAGGGCGATGCGGAGCCCCGAGCCGTGAAGCCTCAGGGCGAAGTCCCGGTACTGGGAGTTGGCCAGGGCGTTCATGGGGTAGACGAGGACGGCCTTGATGCCAGGCCGCCTCTCCTCGAGGGCGTAGGCCAGGATGGGCAGGCCAAAGGCCAGGCTCTTCCCCGAGCCGGTGCCCGTGGCCACCACAAAGCTCTCGCCCCGGAGGGCGGCCCGCAGGGCCTCCTCCTGGTGGACGTAGGGGTGAATGGGGGTGAGGTCCTGGAAGTCCTCGGGGTTGCGGCGGAGGAGGGGGCGGGCCTCGGGGGGAAGGAGGCCTTCTCGGATGAGGTCGTCCAGGGACTTGCCCAGGCGGTAGCGTCGCTTCTGCGCCACGAAGGGCTCGCGCCAGAGGAGGTCCTCCTCCTTTATGCCCTTGCGGATGAACTCCCTTATGGCGGGATTGCGTGGCCCGACGAAGCTCTCCGCGTAGTTGCGGAAGCCCGTTTGGATGGCCTCCAGTTGGGCGAAGGGGTCTCGCACCTCTTCCTGCTCCTTTAGTTGGACTGGGTCCAGGCTAAAGAACCGGACCGCCCAGGCCCTGAGCTCGGGGGGCATGGTGGCGAGGCCCAGGCGGTGGACCAGGGTCTCGGGAGGAAGACCCAGGACCTTCAGGGGGTGGAAGAGGGCCTCGAGGTCCGAGGGGTTCGCCTCCCCCACCTCGGACCAGTCCAGGGCCGTGCCCTGGACCACCGCGGGCAACACGTGGGCCAGCCAGCGCTCGGGCCTAAGGTCTTCGGGCCGCAAGCTAAGGGCCATGGGGTCATTTTATTCCTTCGTGTGCTACTTGACCCAAACCCCTGAGATGTGAAAAAAGGGGGTGCTATGCAACCTGATCGCGAGCACCCCCTTTACCATTGTGACGCAGAGACCCACAAGGTAGCCCCTCCGGGGCTGACCCTGGTGGCTACCTACGCCTGCGTTGACGATGCGCTCAAGGCCCGCAAGGTACGCTTCGCGTGACGCAAGCCCAAGGCATCCGCTTCCCCAAGAAACAAAAGCACCAAATGGATCAAGACCCGGTGCAGCGTGATGGTGCGCTCTTTGGGGCTCTACCGGATAGAAGCCCGCTCCTACTGGGCTGAACCTCATCGTCCTCGAGGTGTTTCCCTACCGGGAAAGCAGCGTGCACAACCTGATTCGGAGCCGGGTACTTCTCAAAATGGCTGGGGTGGAGCTATGAGGTAGCACACGAAGGTATTTCTTTACGCGAACTCTTCGGCATAGTCAGAACAAGGTCCAGGGAACAATTGCCTGTGTTTTTGTGCTCATATTTCACGCCGCCTCGGTTTTCCAAGAGCTATCCTCAGTCTCAATGATGATGGGAGAACGTGAGCTCCACACGCTGTTGCGCGAGCGGTTCGGTCTAACAGCTTTTCGTCCAGGTCAATGGGAAGCTTTGGAGGCTGTCCTTTCCGGTAAACGCGTGCTCTTGGTGCAGCCCACCGGTTGGGGCAAGAGCCTGGTGTATCAGATGCTGGCTGCACAAAAGGGGTTGACCCTTGTTTTCAGTCCGCTACGGGCCCTGATGCGGGACCAAGTTCGGGAGGCTGCAAAGTATCGGCTTACTGCCCGGGTACTCAATTCCGATCAAAGTCAGGAGGAGCAAGAACAGATTCTAAAAGAAGCCAGCGAAGGCGGTGTGGGCTTGCTCTACATTGCCCCAGAAAGGTTGGACAACCACTTATGGCAGCAGTGGTTTATGAAACTCCCTATCAGCGCTTTGGTCATCGATGAGGCTCACTGTATCTCTCAGTGGGGGCACGACTTTCGGCCCGACTATCGGAGGATCGTGGAGGTGGTGCGTTCCCTCCCTCCGCAAACCCCTGTTTTGGCCGTTACTGCCACGGCTACGCAGCGCGTTATAGAAGACATCCGGTCACAGGTAGGCAATTCCCTCTTGGTGATGCGGGGGAGTCTGGCACGGGATAACCTGCGTTTAAGAGTGATACAGGTGTCGAGGGAAGCTGAAAAGTTTGCGCAGGTGTATACCTGGGTACAACGACTTCCAGGAACCGGATTGATTTATACCGCTACGCAGGCTTCCGCTGAAGCGTTGGCAGAATTTCTAAGGGAAATGGGTGTTAACGCAACCTTCTATCATGCAAAACTCCCCGCTGAGGAGCGCCATTCTATAGAGGAAAATTTAATGAACAACACCGTCAAGGTAGTCACTGCTACTAACGCTTTGGGTATGGGCCTTAATAAGCCAGATATCCGCTTTGTTATACATGCGGAATTCCCGGGATCGTTGCTAGCATATTACCAGGAGATCGGACGCGCGGGTCGTGACGGTAATCCTGCGGATATCGTTCTTCTGTACGACCCTGAGGACCGGAAAATACAGGAACACTTCATCAACAACAGCAAGCCCCCTCAGGAAGACTACAAGCGGGTCCTCACTCTCTTGCAAAAGGAGGCACTTGGAGAAAACCAAATACTAGAAAAAACCGGGCTGGCGAAAACAGCTTTACGTAACATTCTCCAAGATCTTAAGGAACAAGGGTTGGTTTCTAAAATGAATGGACTCTATAGGACTATTTCCTCTGCAAGGCCCAACTTTTCTGCGCTTATAGAGATTAGGGACGCTAAGGAAAAAGAGCTAGAAAAAATGATAGAATACATCACGACCTCGCAGTGCAGAATGATGCTTATATGTGTTTATTTGGGAGACGAGACAGCAAAACACTGCGGGCAATGTGATAATTGCAAAAAACAACCTACTCCTGCCGTAAGCGAGAGCATACTTACTCAAGCCCAGCAGTTTATTGCTCATCCCAAGCTCCACCTGCGCGGTACTCACGGGCACACCCCTATTTACCAGGACGGACGCGCCTTGGCTTATTATAGTGGGACAAGGGTGGGGGAGGCTATTCACCGTTCCAAGTACGAACAAGACGGACAACCTTTTGCCGATTGGCTTGTGGACTCGGCAGTTGAGGTCGTGAGGAAGTACTGGCCGGGGGTCCCTTTTGAGGGCGTGGTTCACGTCCCTTCCACTAGGAGTGGCGACCTTGTGAAGCACTTCGCTTCCAAGCTCGCTTCTAAGCTCGGACTGCCCCACTTAGATCTGGTCTATAAGGTAAGATGCACGGAACCCCAGAAGGAATTCACTAACCGCGTGCAAAAGAAAAACAACCTTCGGAACGCCTTTGCCTGTCGGGGCCGCGTTCCTGAAACTCTCCTAGTGGTGGATGACGTTTGTGATTCGGGTGTTACTCTGGAGGAGGTGGGAAGGGTGTTGAAGAAAGCTGGTGCTAAGAGCCTTTTCGCCCTAGCATTGGCCAAGACTAGGCATTCGGACGACCTATGAAACCCGTTTATTGGATGCTGCTTGCCCACGGTGAGCTGCCGTCCGACTATAAGAGCAGGGCTCGTGAAGTACGGCTGGAAATACTGAGATACGCCCGTAAAACAGGCTCTTTGGAAGAGCTGATTGACAATCGTCTGGACGATTTGCCCGAAGAACTTCAACGGATTGTCCGTGGCCTATTGGAGCAAGCCACCCCTATGGCCCTGCTTTGGAGTGAACTAAGGGAGCAGGGCGCAAAGGTGATTTCTGTGCATGATCTTGCTTATCCCGAAAGGCTGAAAAAAAGCCTAAAAGGTAGTACACCCCCGATTCTGTACGTCTTGGGTGAAGAAAACGTGCTGCAAGCGAAGAGAAGTATATCTATCATTGGCTCTCGTAATGCGCTACCGGAGGCGAAGAAAATTGCGCGACATGCAGGAGAATATTTTGGCCGTGAGGATTACGTCGTCGTCACAGGTATGGCTAGAGGGGTGGACCAAGAAGCTGTCAAGGGAGCCCTTCAGGTAGGAGGTAAGGTCGTTGGGGTGCTTCCTTTTGGAATCCTTAGTAGAAAAGACTTGATTCCCCTAATTAGGGAGTACCACGAAGATATCTTTGGCGGTCGCCTTACACTGATTTCCGACTTGTTTCCAAAGGCGAGTTGGAAAGCTCAATACGCCATGGCGAGGAACCGCCTTGTGGTTGGGCTCTCTGAGGCGGTTCTGGTGGTGCAGAGCGGCTTGAAGGAATCCTTGGGAAAGGATAATAAGAAGCACCAGAGTGGGACGTGGAATGCGGTTGAACAGGCCCACCGCATGGGGAAAAGGGTTTACGTAGTAGACCTTCCTTTGGAGGGGAACCGTTCTCTTATTAAGCAGGGTTTAGGCATTCCCCTTCCTATTCAGGACGAAGGGCCTCGGTTTTCCGTTGTGGAAGATCAGATGGGAATGGAGCACTTCCAGCTTCAACAGAGGCAATCCCAGGATAAGGCTGGTATGCCCGAGGCAAACCTCAAAGGTTTCCAACCCCCCCTCTTTGAGAGAGAACTTCCTCCTCAAAGTCCGACGAGTTCAGACAAGCATAAGCGGCACCCTAACCCCTCCAAGACCTTCGCGAGTACCCCTAGCGACGAAGCTACGGCAAAAAAATCTAGGAAGAAGGCAAAGAAAAAGTCGGAGTAGATCTCCGCCCTCCCATGCTCCAGATCAATTTAAGGCCGCATGCCCAACTTTCAATCCGGCAGGCCTTACCTTTTGCTCATACCTTAAACAGGGGCAAGGTGAGGGGAGGCAACCCCATCTGAGTGGTCAGGAAGTCCACGTAGAAACGGAGGTAGGGCCAAAGGTTCAGGGGGAGGTTGCGCTCAGCAAAAACCTTGAATAGGTTGTCGTCCAGGAAACGGGGGGAGCGGTAGGTGGCTGCCAGCTTCACCTGAAGCTGCCCGATGGGGTGATTATCGTCCAAAAGGTCCACGGTCAGAGCAAGGCCAGCCCGGAAGCCCTCTTCCAGCGCTTCAGGTCCAAAGGGCTTAAGCACCAACCTGGCTCCCTTCTTGCCCTGAGGGTGGCGGTCTAGCCTGGCGGACAAGGCTTGAAGGGAGATCCCCAGGATCTCTAGGCCCGATATGAACTCCTCGTAATTTTCCGGGAAGCCTTGGGCCTTCTTCGGTTTCAATAGCCCAGACCGCCTGAGCACCTTGTAGGCGTGCTGGTAGGTTACCCCGAGGGCCTCGGCTATCTCGGAGACGCTCTTACCTTCCTGGAATAGTTTCCGAATGCGCTCGGCCTTGGTCATCTCAAGCGGCGGATCTGCTAAAGTCAACCACTCTTATGGCCGGAAGAACCGCCAAATCCCATTCCCTTTCCCGGGCCGGGGCCTCGCTTAGGGAGTACTGAGCGACCGCCTCCCCCTCGTCAGCGAAAGTGAGGATGAGACGATACCCCAAGGCACTGGCGAAGCGAGCCAGGGTTTCCAGGGAGAGGGAAAGCCCCTCGGTGTTTTCAATCTGGGCCACGCGGCTGCGCTGGACACCCAGCCGCTCGGCGAGGTCCTTTTGGCTCAGGCCCCGCTTCTTCCGAAGGGACCTCAAGACCTCTCCCAGTTCTTCGTCCAGGACCTCTCGGTACGCTTGGCGGAGCTCAGGGGTGTTGAGGTCGTCCTGGAAAAACTCGTCCACGCTGGTGAGTTTGCGCTTCATGGTCTATTCCTCCGAGTTGAACTCCTGGTATGCCCGCAGCGCATAGGCGATGAGTTTAGGGTCGGCCTTGTTCTTCTGCTTCACTTCTCCCGCTGCCGCGACAAAGAGGGTGGCGTCTTGGCGCCAGTAGTAGATGCGAATGCCCGAGTGGTGGCGGAGTTCCCAGATAGGGCCTTGGATGTGCTTGACATGAGGCTCGCGCAGCTCAGGTCCGAAGGTGGGGAGGAGCTCCTTGAGTAGCCGACGGGCTTTGGCATACTTTTTGGGGTCAGCCTCTTGGAGGCGCCTGAGCCATTCCTTGATTTGGGAACGCCCGTTGGCGTCTTCATAGAGCACAACTTGGTATCTTCCCGCCACACCTCACCTCCAAGGTTAGGGTTGGCTAACCCTTTTTGTCAAGTGAGCAACCCCCATTCTCCCAGCCGCTCCCAGGCCTGGAGCACCAGCCTCCGGGTACGGTACTCCCCGTGGTGCCTTTCCTCCTTCTCCTTGAGGACCCGGAAGGTCTCGCCTGGGAAGGTGCTCGCCCCCTGGCGCTTGCGGTAGGCCTTTTCGTCCAGGGGGTCTTCCACCTCTTCGTAGGGGGAGAGGATGTCGGCAAGCTCCCCCTCGGTGAGGTCCTTGGGGTCCAGGATGTAGCGGAGTTGCTTCCGGGTGAGGCCGTAAAGCCTGGCGTAGTAGGCGTCCAGCTCGGCCCGGATCCTGGCCCTCCGCTCCTCGTCCCAGACGAAGGGCGGGAAGGGGTAAGGGCCCTGGAGCCACTCCGGGGGCGTGTTGGGGTGGAGGGAGGCCTGGGCCTTCCAAGCCAGGATCGCCTGGCGGAGGGCCTCGTCCGCTTCCTTCCACACGTCCTGGGCGAGGGGAGCTAGGTCCCAGGCGGTGTAGGTGAGTTCCAGAACCCGGGGGACCAGGAAGGCGAGGTCCTGGGGGGTGTAGGCGGAGGGGGGGAGGATGGGGAACTGCTTGAGGTAGTGGAAGGTGAGGTGGGTTCCGCCCACCTTTTGCCGGGCCACGTAGTCCAGGACTAAAGCGGAAGTGTTGCCGATCAGGGCCAGTATCTTCGGAGCCCCCTCGGCAGTCAAGGCCAGGGGAACGGTATGACCCACTCCTACCCTTGGGAGGACCGTGAAAATGGTCGTGCGCTCGTTGGTGGCGTTGGTGATATCCCTAAACCCAAGCAACCACCCCCGCTTCCACTCCCAAAGGACATTCCCCCTCCGGTCCCTTTGCCTTAGGCGCTCCTCCACCTCTTGGGCGGGCACCCAGTAGCGGGGAAGGGGCAGGCGGGCGGGGTCCTGGTGCTCCTCGAGGGTCATGTCCCGGGTGTCGGAGCCCTCGTAGGTGGCGAAGCGGTGGTCGTAGTGCCAGAGCATCTTGGCCTCGTAGAGGGGGAGGTAGACCTCTTCGCCCCGCACGAAGCGGTTGCCCACCAGGCGGAAGCCTTGGGCTTTTAGGTCATCCTGGGTGCGGAAGAGGCCCGAGTCGCTGGTCATGTTGAAAAGCCCCTGCCGGAACCGGATGCCCCAGGGGTTTTCCTCCGGCTCCTCCCGCCAGAGGATGGGCACCTTCCGGTAGATGGCCTTGGTGAGCTCGGCGTCCTGCCGGGTGCGGAAGACGGGGCAGGTGCGGGTGTTGGGGTTTAGGAGGGCGAACTCCTCTGGGGTCAGGCTGAAGAGGCGCTCGGGGTCCCGGGCGTGGTCCACCTCCGTGGCGAAGAAGACCAGCTTGGCGGGGGCGTCCTTCCCCAGGGCCCTGCCCCGGAGGGCGAAGACGCAGAACTTTTGGCGGCTATCCACCGCTGGAAATATCTTCTCGCGGTTCTCAAAGTCCAGGAGCGCCGAGAGCTGACCCCGTTCCACCACCTCGGCGAAGAAGTCCTTGTTGGAGTCGTCGGTGGCGATGCCGGTGGGGACGATAATCCCTGCCCGCCCCTTGGGGGCTATGAGGCTTCGGGCCAGCTCGGCGAAGTAGCGGTAAGTGTTTGCGTCCCCCTTGGCGGTGAGGGGGTAGCGGCCACTATGCCGGGTGAACCCTACCGTGGCCTCAACGTCGTGGACATGCTGAAGCCAGGCTTGATGCAGATCGGGGTTGGTTTCCTTTAGCTTATCTATGGCGTCCTTTCGGGCTCTCCCAGCGAGGGCGGCAATAGCGGGGTCTTTATCCGAGAAAAACTCCTTTTCGTCGGGCTCCAGAACCTCCCACGGCGGGTTTCCTAGGACCACGTCAAAACCCCCCCGGGCGAAGACCTCGGGGAACTCCAGCCACCAGTGGAAGAAGCGGTGGCGCTCCTTGGCGACCTGGATGGCGGCCCGGGTGGGGGGGTTGAGGTAGGAGCTCTGCTCAAGCTGGCTCAAGGAGGCGTGGGCCTGCTGCACCAGCCAGTTGAGCCCCTCCCCGTCGGGCAGGCGCACCCCGGGGGCCGGGCGCAGGAAGAAGGCGGCAGTCCAGTAGTCGGCCAAAAGCTCCAGCTTGCGCACCGGCTCGCTTTCCCGCCAGGCCTGGTAGCGGCGCCGTTTTTCCTCCACCTGGGCGGCGCTTTCCTCGGCGAAGTCTAGGGGCGGGGGCGCGGGGGGCTGGAAGAAGAGGCCTTCCCCCACGGGGCCGAAGCGCAGGGCCTTGCGGGCCTCCTTGGGAACCCCCTCCCGGTCGTAGGCCTCCTTGGGGATGCCCAAGGAGAGGAAGTCCGGCGGGGCGCCCACCAGGGAGTTGCCCACCTTGAAGTGGTGGTCCAGGAAGGAGAGGGGTTTGCCCCGGGCGGCCGAGGCCACCCACAGGGAGAGCTTGGCCAGCTCCACCGCCATGGGGTTCAGGTCCACCCCGTAGAGGCAGCGGGCGGCCACCTGGTGGCGGGCCTCGTAGAGGGCCTCGAGGTCGCTTTTGTCCTGCCCCCGCACCTCCAGAAGCTTTTCCGCCAGGTACTCCAGGGCGGAGATGAGGAAGGCCCCCGAGCCCATGGCCGGGTCCACCACCTTGAGGGAGAGGAGGGCCTCCTCCTGGCGTTTGGGGTCCTCCCCCACCTCCTGGAGCCGGGCCTCCACCACCGGCACCAGGCTCTCCTGGAGGACCAGCTGCACCAGCTCCCGGGGGGTGTAGTAGCTGCCCGAGGCCTTCCGCTCCAGGAGGTGGCTTTCCAGGGTGTAGCGCCCTTCCACCAGGCGGGGGGCGAGGGCCAGGATCCCCTCGTAGACGTGGCCGATTTCTTCCACCTCGAGGTCGCGGTAGTTGATGCGCTCCAAGGCCCCGTCCCGCTCCACGTGGGTGAGGAGCCGGATGGCCTGGAGGAGCTTGGCGTTTGCGGGCCGGGGCAGGTCGGGGTTCTGCGCCCGCTCCCCGGGGTCCAGCACGCCCCCTGTGAGGAGGGGAAGGCCCTCGGGGTCAAAGAGCTCCCCGTTTAGGGCCGGGATCCCCAGGCGCTCGTCCCCCCGGTGGACCAGCTGGAAGGTGAGGAGGAGCTTCTCCCAGAGGTCGGTGTGGGCGTCCTCGCCGAAGGGGTTTGGCTGGGATGCCCGCTCCCTGAGGGCCGAGATGCTGTACTCCCGCTGGTAGACCCAGGAAAGGGGCCCCTCGGCGGGAAGCAGGTTCCGGCTTTCCGCGTAGAGGAGGAAGAGGATGCGGTAGACAAGCCGGAGGAGCTCGGCGTGGTAGGCCTTGAGGGTTTCCTCGTCCTGGAGCTTTTGGCGAAGGGCGTCGTTGAGGAAGGCGTTGCCCAGGACCTGGAGGGCCTCCACCACCCCCTTGCGCAGGGCCTCCCGGGCCCGGGTGCCCGTCTCCCGGGCGGCCTCGTAGTAGCGGTCCAGGGGGGTCTTCCCGTCCGAGCCCTTCCGGAAGCGGCTCGGGTGGAGGAGGAGCCAGAGGATCTGGAACTCCTTCAGGGCCTGGTCCCTGGGGGCCTTGAAGAGCTCCACCAGGTTGAAGGCCACGTACCCCGGGACGGAGACGTGGTAGTACTTGCGCAAAAGGCGCACCTCCCAGGGGCAGGCCAAAACGCCCCAGTCCTGGCTTGGGTGGAGGTTCAGGTAGGTCTGGAGGAGGGCCTGGGGGCTTTTCTCCCTGCGGCTAGGCCTTAGGTCCAGCTCCGCGGCCACCAGGTGCAGGGGTGGGGCGTCCTCGGCCTCCCACCCCCGGTGGCTGATGGGAAAGGTCTGGTCCGCCACCGCCAGGTGGCCCCGGTTGTAGACCGGCTTGTAGTCCAGGGCGCGGAAGAAGGGCAAAAGCCAGGCCTCCCGGGCCCGGGAGGTGTCCTGAAGCTCAAAGAGGTCGGGCAGGCGCTCGCAGAGGTTCAAAAGGGCGTAGAAGCGGTCCCGAAGCGCCTCCGGGCTAAGCCCCACCTCCTTCAGGGCCTCGGGCCGGGTGAGGCTTTGCAGAAACTCCTCGGTGAGAAGGCTTCCGGAAATGCGGATGGCGTAGAACACCCTTCCCTCCTTTAGGCCAGTAGGGTGATGGCCAGAAGCTCATGGCCTAGAAGCTCGAGGCGGTCCAGGTCCTGGAAGGCCTCGGGCAGGGTGCCGTAGGCCCTCGCCAGGTCCCGCTTCAGGGCCTCCCGCTCCGCCCTAAGCCGGGCCAGCACCTCCAGGGCCCCCTTTGGCCCCAGCTCCTCCAGGGGGGCCCTAAGGGCCTCCTCCGCCAGGATACGGGCCTGTTGGCGGCTTAGGGCCGGGGCTTGCTTGCGGCGGTTCTGCCAAAGGGCTTCCGTCTTTTCCGGGGGGAGCTCCTTCAGGTCCAGGAGGCGGACGCCTTTGCGGAAGAGGCTTTCCAGGACCTCCCCCTTGGGCCCGAGGAAGCGGGCCCGGAAGTGGTAGAGGGCCACGGGCTCGCCGGCGCCGGGGGGCAGGGCCAAAAGGGCGGTCCTCGCCCCGTCCAGGTCCCGGTAGGCCCGGAAGCGGAGGTGGCCCACCAGGTGCTCCACCAGGGGGTGAGCCAGGTCCAGCACCTCCACGCCCAGGGGGGCCTGGGGGTCAAAGCTAAAGGGGCCAAACTCCGGGGGAAGCCCCGGCACCGGCTCCCCGGCCCCCCGCTGGGCGGTGTAGGGGTCCTGCCCCTCCACCTGCCAGCCCAGGTAGCGGAGCCCGTCCAGCACGAAGCTTTCCAGGGTCTTGGGGCTTCCCGCCCGCTTCAGGGCCTCTTGCAGGCGGTTTTCCACGTCGGGGAGGCTGAACTCGCTGTGGCCGTAGAAGCCTTCCCGCACGGCCCTATAGGCTGCCTCCCACTCGGGCGCCTCCTCCTCGGCGAAGAGGGGGGCCTGCAGCCGGCGCTCCCCCCGCCAGTCCCTTTGCCAGAGGGCCTCGAGGCGGGCCCTCAGGTAGGTCTCCTCCCCGAAGAAGGCGGGCACCACCCCGAGCTCCCGCCGGATCCTTTCCGCCTTTTCCAAGAGGAGGCGGAAGACGGCCACGTCAAAGGAGCGCTCGTAGTAGAGGGTGCGGATGCGCACCACGGGCTCGGGCTGGCCGAAGCGGTCTATGCGCCCGTTGCGCTGCTCCAGGCGGTTGGGGTTCCAGGGGAGGTCGTAGTGGACCAGCTGGGAGGCGTGGTGCTGGAGGTTTAGGCCTTCCGAGAAGACGTCGGTGGCCACCAAGACGGCGGGCTTTTCCCGGACGAAGGCCTCCAGCACCGCCTCCCGCTCCTCCTCCCGCATCTCTCCGTGCACGGCGAAGACGGGGTAGGGGAGGGCTTCCTGGAGCTTTTCCACCAGGTAGTCCAGGGTGTCCTTGTAGCGGGTGAAGACCAGGGTGCGCCCCCGCCCTAGGCGCAAGGGGTCTTTGAGCATCTCCAGGAGGGCTTCTAGCTTGCTGTCCTTTCGCCACGAGCGCAGGTGGCGCAAGAGGACCTCCAGGTAGGCCTTCTCCGCCTCCAGGCGGGCCTGGTCCGCCAGGGTGAGCTCGAGGCCCACCTCCGCTTCCTCCGGCAAGAGCTTGTCGGGGACGCCGTCAAAGAGGGCCGCCGCCTCCTCGTCCGTGGCCTCCTGGGCGCTTAAGGCGTTTTCCAGAAGGGCCTTCCGCCGCTTGAGGCTTTGCTCCAGGGCCCGGGGGGAGCTGGTGGCCCGGCGCATGAGGTGCATGGAAAGCCACCGCCCAAGGACCGGGACCTTCGCGGGGTCGGGGTCGTAGACCTCCGCCTGGTAGCGGCGCACCGCCTCAAAGAGCTCCAGCTCGGCCCGGTTGGGCTCCACCGGCACCTCCCGGGCCTCCCGCTCGGGGAAGGGGCTTGGCTTGCCTTCCCTGCGGAACCAGTCCTCCACGTCCCGCCGGCGCCGCTGCACCACGTGCTTCTTGGCGGCCTCCCGGTCCAGAACGCCCCCCTTGAAAAGGCCGAGCCGCCCGGCGTCCAGGTGCTCAAGAAGGCTCTGGAAGCTTTCGCTGTGGCCGCTATGGGGCGTGGCGGTGAGGAGGAGGAGGTGGGGCACCCGCCGGGAGAGTTCCCGCACCAGCCGGTAGCGCTCCATCTGCTTGCCCCGCTCCGTGGGGGGACGGGCGGCCATGTGGGCCTCGTCCACCAGGAGGAGGTCCCAGTCCTGGTGGAGGACCAGGTGGCGCACCCCGTCCTGCTTGGCGTAGTCCACGCTGGCGATGACCCGGTCAAAGTGGGCCCAGGGGTTGGCCCCGGGGGGGAGGGTCCGGGCCAGGCGCTTGAGGTTGGGCCCGGAAAGGATGGCGAACTCCAGGTGGAAGAAGCGCCTTAGGGCCTCCTGCCACTGGGGGAGGAGGTGGGCCGGGGCCAGGACCAGCACCCGCCGGGCCTTGTTGCGGAGGAGGAGCTCCTTGACGATGAGGCCGGCCTCCACCGTCTTGCCCAGGCCCACGTCGTCGGCGATGAGGAGGCGCACCTCGGGCTGGCGCAGGGCCATGAGCAAGGGCACGAGCTGGTAGTTGGCGGGCACCACCCGGGAGCGCTGGAGGGCCAGGAAGGGGGCGTCGGCGTGGAGGGTGGAGAGGTCCAAAGCCCGCAGGAGGAGGTCGTGCAGGGCGGGGTCCCCCGGGGTGGCCGGGGGCAGGCCCAGGGTGGTGAGGCGGAGGCCGGGGCCCTCGAGGGGCAGGTAGAAGAGGGCCTCCTCCTCGGTGTCCACCGCCCGGGCGAAGAGCACGTCCCCCTGGCGGTGCTCGAGGCGGAAATCCCGGCCCCGGGCGCGGAAAAGGGCCCCGGGGCGGAGGAGGTCTTCCAGGTTCATCCCTCACCTCCGAGGAAGGGGGAAGGCTCGCCCACGTAGCCTACCCAAAGGTGCTCCCGGGCCCGGGAGAGGGCCACGTAGAGGAGGTGGCGCTCTTTTTCCTCCTGCACCGCCCGCTCCTCCCCCTCCAGGTCCCGCAACAAGCTTTCTAAGGGGAAGAGTCCCTTTTGCGCCCCGAAGAGGGCCACCGCCCGGAACTCCAGCCCCTTGCCCCCGTGGGCGGTGCTGCAGTACACCCCTTCCACCTCGCTTTCCTCCGCCGCTCCGGCGGGGATGTCTCGGTGGTTCAGGTAATCGGCAAGCTTCCGCACCAGCTCCCGCACGCGGGCGAAGACGGCGATTTCCCG
The DNA here is from genome assembly GCF_003226535.1 of Meiothermus sp. Pnk-1. Taxonomy (NCBI): domain Bacteria; kingdom Thermotogati; phylum Deinococcota; class Deinococci; order Thermales; family Thermaceae; genus Meiothermus; species Meiothermus sp. Pnk-1. The sequence goes on from NZ_QKOB01000017.1 coordinate 39,454, forward strand.
GGGCTCGCATCCCAGGCCCAGCAGCCAGCGGATCCACCTGGCCAGCTCCTCCAGGGCCTCCTCCTCCCGGGTGAAACCACGTACCTCCGGCTCCGGGCCCTGGAGGAGAGAGAGTACCTCTCGCTGCTCCTCCTCCAGCTTCTTGGGGAGAATCCGCTCCGCCAACCCCACCACCTGCCGGGTGCTCCGGTAGTTGACCTTGAGGCGACGGGAACGTCCCCGGATGTCCAGGCCCAGAGCCTGCCAAGGGAGCGGGCTGCGGTAGATCCGCTGTGCCGGGTCCAGGGCGAAGAAAAGCCCGTCCTCCTCGACCGGGGCCAGGCTCTTCACCAAGAGGAGCTCGGCGGGGCCGAAGTCCTGGGTCTCGTCCACCAGGATGGCCCGGTAGCGGGGCAGCTTCCCCTCCTCCACCCCTTTTCGCACCTCGTGGAGGAGGCGCTGGAAGGTGAGGAAGCCCTGCGCTTCCAGGTCCTGCCAGAAGGCCTGGAAGACCTGGAACAGGGCGAGCCGCTGGCGGGCGGTGAGGGGCACGCCCCGGCCCACCCGGGGAAAGGAGCGGTAGGCCTCCCAGGTGTAGAGGCCGTGGCTATCCAGCAGGGCGTGCTCGCTCAGCAGGAAGGCGTATGGGAAGCCCAAGCTTTGGGTATGGGTATGGAGCAGTTCCCGGAAGATGGCGTCCGTTTCCGGGATCAGTTTTGCCGTCCCCCCTAGCTTCCCGTACAGACGGTGAGCCAGGGCGTGGAGGTTCTCCACCTCCAGGTTCGGGGGCAGTTGGCCCATCAGTTGCTCCAGGGCCCGGCGCAGCCGGGCGGCCAGGAAGCGGTTGAAGGTGGTGACCAGGATGGGCTCCTCTGGGTAGCGCTCGGCAAGGACCTTGGCTCGGTGGACCACCACCACGGTCTTGCCGGTACCCGCGCTGCCGGTCACTCGGGCCGGACCGCGGAAGGTTTGCTCCACCACCTCCCGCTGTGCCGGGTGGAGAAAGACCATCCACTGCTCCCAGGGGTAGGAGAGGGCCCGTTTCAGCTCCTCCAGGTTGCGGAGGAAGAGGAGTTGCTGGCGTCCCAAGGGGTGGTTGGCCAGCTCCTCGATGGTACGGAGCCTGGGGGGGACAGGCACCAGGCGGCCCGTGGCCAGCTCCAGGAGCCTTTCCTGTACCAGGGCGGAGAGCCCGGAGATCAGCTCCTCAAACTGGCCCTCCTCGGCCATGAGAAGGGGGTCCACGTAGGACTCCGGCACCCCGAGGTCCAGGAGGTACTCGCGACTGTGGCCCGCCAGGACCGGGCGCACCTCGCGGGTGACCACCTTGACCTGCTCTATGGTGCGGTAGATCTGCAGCTCGCCGGTTTTGGCGTTGACCTCCACCTCGTGCCGCCTGGCCCAGTCGTAGGCGGGGTCGTGGTGGTCCACGTAGACCGGGATCCAGCCCGTTTCGTGGCGGTAGAGGATCATGCGGATGTCGTCGTTGACCCGAAGGGACCAGAGGACCTTGGCCTTCGACTTCGGTAGCGCGTCTAGGCGGTGGAGCCTAAGGCCAGGATGCTCCGGGTTTTCCATGAACTTCATCAGGGAATGATCCACGAGACTCTGTTCCTCGGGCGTGAGGGCCTTTCTCGCCTTCCAGAAGCTTTCGCTGAGGCCGATAACCGGAGTTCCCATCTTCACTCACCTTCCTCTAAGCGCCTGCGCCACCGTTTCCGGGTCGGCCTCGGGGGCCACCTCGAGGCCAAACCGCCCCAGGCCCGGGGGTACCAGGCGGCGCTTACCCCAGCGGGCCAGGGACTGGCCTACCACCCGGCCACTTTCTACCAGGTCCTCCGGCCCCTCGTGGGGTGGGGGTAGGCCGAGGTCCCTTAGGGCAGAGAAGAGCCCCCGGTATTCCTCCGCCAGGAGGGAGGGGAGCTCTTCCCAGGAGATACGGTCCTGGTCCAGGTTTTCCAGGGGACGGTGGGGGAACTCCTCCGGGTTGTAATGGTGAAGCTCGGCGTAAACCCGCTCCCTAAGCTCCAGGGCCAACTCCCGGGCCTCCTCCAGAAAGCCCGGGCTCCAGTCCCCAGCCGGGTAGACCAGCTTGCAGAGGGCCGAAACCCACTTCCGCAGGGCGCGGAGGTCCCGCTGGGTATAGCCCGGGGGAGCCTCGAGGTCCGGCTGGACCGGCCGTCCGCGGAGAAGCCGGAAGGCCGCCGAGAGGTAGTCCACCACCAGGCCCGGCCCCGAGTAGAGGATCTCCGGGGTGATCTTGGGGAACTCGTACCCGGGAAGAAAACCATGGATTCGATCCAGAAATGCCGTGTCCCCCCGCAGGCCAAAGGGGAGCACCTTGGTCAAGGGAACGCGGTCGGAGTCGGTGTTTCCCAGAAACACCAAGGAGGCCTCGGACACCAGGGTGCGCCCGCCCCGGCTGAACTGGCCGGACTCCATGTAGTCCTTCAGGATGGAGACGATGGAGGGGTCTTCCCAGGCGGTGTGGTCGATCTCGTCAAAGACCAGGACCTGGTAGGTGGGCACCAGCCCGGGCTTCCGGGTGAGCTGGTTGTAGAAGAGCACCGCCGGGGTCACCTTGCCCCCGGAGATGACGAAGGTCTCCGAGGAGGTGTTGCGCAGCAGGTAGGTCTTGCCCGTCTGCCGGGGCCCCAGCTCCATCAGGTGGAGGCCCGGCTCCACCAAGGGGGCAAGCCGGGCCAGGTAGAGAAGCTTTAGCCGGCGGGACAGGGTCTTTGGGTTGAGGCCCACGCTACCCAGGAGGAAGTCCATCCACTCCCCCTCGGAGAAGCGCGCCCGGCCCCGCAGGTAGGGGTCCAGGCTCAGGAGGGAGGCCTGGAAGGGGTAAAACTGCATCAGCCTAACCCTCCCTGCGGCGTAGCTCAGCTCTACGGTCCCCCACAGGCCGAAGAGCGTCCCAGGGTGTTCCTCGGTGAGCTGGAGAGGTACCTCCACCGGGTAATCCCCCAGGCTGGGCAGGTGCGCCCGGTAGGTGCCCGAGCCCAGATCCACCTGGACCTCGAGGCGGTCAATGAGCACGAAGCGTCCGTGGCGGAGCAGCTGGTCTTTGATCCACTCCCCGTGTCCCGGTCCCAGGTAACGGGTCTCCAGGATCTTGCGCACCTTTCCCACTGCCTCGGGGGTGCCTCCCGCGTGGGCCAGGAGGTTTTCCACCGCGAACCGGGGCACCCTTTGGAAAAGGGTTTCCTGTGTGAGAGACTTCAGCACCACCTGGTTGGGAAAGGCTTCCTGGGCCTTGGCCAGGAGGGGGTCCTCAGCCATCTTCCACCTCCGTCAACAGGGCGTCTACCAAGGGGTTGTCGCGGACGACTTCCTCCGGGGGTTTGAGGGGAGGCCCCACCGCGGAAGGGGTGTCGGGGCCCATCCCCTCTGGGGGGTTAGAGGAAAATCCGGGTACAAAGGGGTCCGCTTCCTCCGCCAGGTGCTCGGGGGCCAGGGAGTAGATCATGCGCAGCAGGACGGTTTCCCCGGGAAGCCAGGCCTCCTTGCCGTAGGGCTCGCCCCAGCGGTGGCCCTGGGGGTTTCCCAGCACGTAGGCGTAGCGACGGTGTTCGGGCCAGTTCCACAGGCGCACCCGCGGAGAAGCGGCCAGCACCAGAGCCTGCCAGGGGATTTCCGGCACCCGGAACGCGGAAGGTGGGGAAAAGGCCTGGGCCAGGCGGTCTGCTTCCTGCTCCAGGGCCTGATGCAGGGCGTCCTCGTCCTGGTCCCAAAGGGCCTCCAGGGCTCCGGAGGCCACCAAGGATCCGGCAGACTCCCGGAGGAGCTCCGGGGGCATCTCCCCAGCGGTCACCCGCAGGACCAGGGGGTTTTCCTCCTCGGCGGGGAAGCGGGGCGCAAAATGCTTCACCGCTTCCAAAAGGTGGACCACCCGGTTCCGCTCCCGGACCAAGGCTTCGCGGTAGCCGCCAAGGAGGATCACCTGCTGCCGAAGCTCCAGGTAATGGAGAAAGCGCCGGGTGTACACCCCCTGGACCTCGTGGGCCTCCCGCAGCACCGCCCACCCGCGGTCGCACAGATACTTCCGGTCGAACTGGGCCTCCGCTGCCTCCTCACGCTGGGGACGCGGCTGCCCAAGCCTCGCCCTTAGCCAATCCCATACCGTCTTCCGCTGGCTCCCCGAAGGTTCGGGCGGCTTGGTGCTTTCCTCCATCTGGTCCCACTTTTCCTGCCACTCCGAGTGTTTGGCCCTAAGCTCGGCCAGGCGGGCCTGGGCCTGGGAGGCCTCGGGGTCCTTTTGCAGAAAGAGGTTCAGGTCTCCGCTCTCCAGCGCCCGGTCCACCTGGGCCAGGGCCTCCCGCAAGCGGCGGAGTTCCTCCGGGTCCACGGGCTTTCCCCGGGCTTTCCGCCTCTCCAGCCGGGCCAGGCGGGCCCGCTGGCCCTCGAGGCCCAGCACCCGGTCCAACTCCTCCAGGGCCGCCTCTCGCCTGTGCTTTCCCTGGGCCAGGGCCTGGTCCAGGGTCTCCCGGGTCTCCTTGAGGGCAGGGATGCCCCGGAGGAGGGCCAGGCGGCCCGCCTCCAAGGGGTAGGAGGCCTCCCAGGGAAACAGCAGGGTGTCCAAGGCCTTCTCCCCTTTTTGGAAGAGCTTCTGCCGGAACTCCTCCCAGTCCTTGCCCCGCCACTGCGGAAAGAACCGACATTCGGTTCTCTCGGGAAGGATGGGTTCTTTGTGGTCCAGGGACGGGCAGGCCGGGGGAGGGGGGATCTCCGGAGCGGGGCCCAGGCGGGTGTGCTGAATCTTTTCCCAGAGCAGTTGGCCGATCTCCGCCACCTTGGGCTTAGCCCATTCCAGGCGGGCGATGCCCAGACCCACCCAGTCCCTGCCGATCTGGGGGTCCAGGGGCGCCTCGGTCTGGACCAGGGCTTCCACGAAGTGCTGTACCCAGAGGTATAGGTACTCCTCGCGGGCAAGGTGAAGGCTGTCGCGGGACCAGTAGGACACCGGCCAGACCCGGCAGGTCAGGGGGTACCGGGGATCCGGGGGAAAGGCCTGCAGGCCTTGAAGGTCCTCGGGCTCCCGTAGGATGAGGACCAGATGGAGCCGCACTTCCAGATCCCGGTGTTTGTCCCGAAGAAGGGTCTCCTCCAGCTCCTGCACAAGGGTTGGTAACCCCTCGTCCCCGCCCCGGGTCAAGAGGACCAGGTTCAGGCTGGGGTCCACCGCTACCCCTTTGGCCCTGAGGGACAGAATCCGGTCCAAGGAGAGGAGCCTTTCCAGAGCTGGGCGCCACTCCCCCGCGCCACCCACCTCCCATCCCTCCTTCTGGAGCCGCTTCCGCCAAAGGGGTTCCGCCCGCTCTACCAGTTCCTCTCCTAAGCCGGGTAGGGGTACCACCAAGGTGGGGTGGAGCATGGTTCAAACGGGGATGAAGTTGTCTTCGCTGTGGGAAGGGTTGTAGTGGGCGAGCTCTTTTTCCAACCCCTCGAGCACGCCGAGCTCCAGCCGGAATACCTCCCGGTCCTCCTCGCTCCAGTTTTCGGCGGCGCTCTCCAGCTTGGTGTGGCGGTCTTCCTTCATGCGGAGGATGTTGTCCAGAACCCCCCTGATCCCTTCCGTGGAAGCCTTCCTGCTGGCCTCTTCTGTCCGGACCTGGGCTTCCAAGTCCTTGAAGGCGAAGAAGTCCTGGGAGAGGGCCTTGAAGGCCTCTCCCGGCCGACTCCCCAGGCTGAAGAACTGGTCTTTGCCGCGGCGGTGATCGGGGAAGCAGTACTGTCCGTCCTTTTTGGTCAGGAGGCCGAAGAGGCGGGCTTTGGTCCACACCGCCACCGCCTCCTCCCGCTCCGGAAGGGGGAGGAGGTCGGGAAGGGTGGTTTCCCAGTCCCGGTGTACGTGGAAGCTCCGCTCCCCACGGAGCCGCTCGGAACGTTCCCGGTAACGCTCTATGTTTCGGAGGGCGAAGGCGGGGATGGAGGCCTCTACCTTGTAGAAGAGCACTCGCCTAGGGTCCCCGGTGGAGACCCCTTGCAGGCGCATCCGGTCGTGGAGGTTGCCGGCGAAGACGTTGATGAGTTCCTCATCGCCCACCAGGGGGTGGTCCCGGTTGCTGGCGTCCTCGAGGCCCATGATATGGACCTGCTCCCTGTAGCCCAGCCCGGGGTTGGAAACCCAGGCGTCCTCGTAGTCCCAGGCCGGGGAGGAGAGCTGGTCCAGCTCGCGGAAGGTGCGCTCCACCGCCTCCCAAAGAGCGGCGTCGGTTTCCCGGTGGCGCACCACCTCCGCCAGCCATTCGCGGAGGGAAACCTTGGAGCCTTCCAAAAGCTTCTGGACCGTCCCTTGGGTATCCTGCAGGAGTTCCCTCAGGCCAGGGCTAGGGCGGTGGACCTGTTTGGCAGCCGTTCCCCCCTTGGCCTCCAGGTAGGGGGGTGGCAGGGTCAGGATGAAAGGACTGCGGTCCTGGCCCCTTTGGCCCGGTTCACCTGGGGCCTCTTTCTGCTGGAGGAGCTTATCCAGCTCCTCTTGCAAACGGCGGCGGAGGTTCTCTAGCTTCTCTTTCCTCTCGGCGATCTGCCTCTTGGTCCTTTCGGCCAGCTCCAGGCGGGCCGAGGCGATGCCTGCTTCGGTGGCCAGGTTCCACAGGTTTGCGATACTTTTGCGGGTGAGGTAGGGTTCTTGCGCCTGGGATCGCTGCCAGAACCATCCCCTGGGTCGGTTATTTGCCTGAGATATGGCTTTACCGGCCTGTTCTACCGTTTCTTTAAACCGATTGTCTGCATCCTTAGCCTCCTGCTGGAGCTGGGCGATATGTTTTTTTACCTGGTTCAGGGCCTCCTCGAGGCCCTGTAGGAGGTCGGGCAGGTTGTGGTCCCGGAAGGCTTCCTCCAAAGGGGCTTCCAGATCCAGGTCCTCCCAGCGGTTGAGGGCTTGCTCCTTCATCTTCTGCCGCTGGCTCTCCAGGGCGCTCCTGTACTCTGACCATCTTGACGCCTCCTCTCCGGGGGAGCCAGGAGGGCTTATCGGGGGTTCCCCCCTCTCGTCCTGCTCTAAAATCTTGTCCTTGAGCTGGTCAAGGAATTTCCCCACTACCCAGGCCGTCCAGGGGGCCCTGGAGCTCAGCCACCCCTCCAGCGTGGCGATGGCCCGCTCCCGCTTGGCCTCGCTGGCTACGCTCTCCGGGTCAAAGCGAAGCTCGGCTGCCCCGAAGCTGGCGTAGTGGGCGGTCTTGCCGTAGTACTTGCCCTTCTGCTCGTTCAGCTGGTGGACGATGTTGTCAAAGACGTCGGCCAGCTCCTTCCCCAGGGGCCCGCTGATCAGATAGAGGCCGAGACCCAAAAGCTCCGCCAGATCCTCCACCTCGTTGAAGGTCTTGCCTGCCCGGTTTTGCCGGTTGACCAGGAAGAGCATGTCAAAGGGCTTCTTGCGCACCTGGATCCTGTGCCCTCCGAAGGTATAGGACCAGGTGTCCTCCCGGCTCATGAAGTGGTCCAGCTCTTTCAAGGCGGCGTAGGCGTTGGCCTCCACGTTCTGGGTCCCGGGGCGGTTCAGGTAGATGTCGGGCAGGAGGAAGTAGCCGAAGAGCTGGTCCTCGTCCTTCATCAGCTCCCGGAGTACGAAGGCCATGTCCAGGAAGATCCCCGAACCCGTGCCCCCGGCCAGGGAGCCCACCAGGACCACGGTGAGGTGAGGAGAGTAGGTCTCGTAGATGTAGCGCCGCTCCTCCGAGGGTCGCTCGTCCAGGTAGTCCCGGGCCAAAGCCAAAAGATCGCGCAGGTTCTCGTAAACGGTGGCGGCGTTGGCGAAGAGGGCCAACCGGCCCAGGGCCCGGATCTGGCCCGCTCCGGAGAGGATATTGGCCTTGAGGTCGGCCTTGGGGGGGAACCAGGTGCGCACCTCGTCGTGAACTTGGGGCAGGAGGCTCGCTCCTCGGGCCTCTATGTGGAGTACCTCACTGGCCTTGAGGCGGGCCTTGACCTCCTGTCCGTCAGGGGTTTCCACCCGGAGGGAGTCGGTGTTGGCGTTGGTGGTGTCGATGAGCAAAAACTTGATCAGCGGGGGCTCCTCGCCGAAGGTCTCCAGAAACCGCTTTTTGGCCTGGAGCAGGGCCCGCTTCCCCGTACCCCCAAGGCCGATCAGCACGGTGCGCTTGAGCTTGCGGACTTCCTTTTCGGGGCTTTCCTTGAGCATGCTCGCTCCTTCCTACCGGATCCAGTCTAGGCGGAGGGTCCAGGTCTGGCCGGTGGCCTCTTCCTTTAGCTCCAGCACCTCTCCCTTTTGGAGGGACTCGTTTTCCTGTACCCTCAAGCCGCTTGCTCGTGCCTGGAAACCTGGGGGTAGACCGACCAGATAGGCCTTCCCCTGTCTATGCTCCAGCTCGACCCTGTTGAGTGCCTCCCTCCCGGAGGTCTTGCCCAGATCCACCCGCCCTTTTAGGGAGAGGGGTATTTCTTCGCACTCGGGTGGGGGGCTGATGAGGGTGGCATCGCCCCAGGGGCCGCGGCCCCGCCGGGAGTAGTACACAAGCCCCCCCAGGAGGAGGAGCAGGAGAAGCCAGAGCCACCACAGCTGCCGGAGCCGGTCCAGCCAGGTTATGGGCTGGGTGACGGAGGGAAGGGAGGGGAGGGCCTCCACCTGGGCCCCTGCGGGGGCCTGGGCCTTGAGGGTGGGCGTCACCGGCGTCCCCGGGGCTAGGCCCTGGTTGGCCAGCGTCAAGGCCGCCTCTTCCCCCGGGCGGAGGGAGACCGGCCCCTCCTGGCCGTTGATCCGGGCCTCGAGCCCCTTCGGGACCCCTGCCTCCAGTACCAGGGGCTCCTGGGCCCAGGGGTTGCCCTCGAGGCGGTAACGCAGAACCGCGCTCTGGCCCGGTCCTAGGGTCAGGGCCGGGGGGACCTCCAGGGGCACCAGGCGGTAGGTGGCCGGGGGATGGTAGGCCAGCTCCACCCGCAGCACCTCGGGCCGCAGCACGGTGCCCTGGGGGGCCTCGAGGCAGAGCCGGAGGGTGTAGGTGCCGTCCGGTAGGGGAGAGCTGGCTTGCAGGCGGAAGCGGAGGGTGTGGCTTCCGGCGCTCAGGGTTTTGGGCTCCACCTGGAGGAAAGCCCCCTTCTCCTGAAGGGCCGCGTCCTCCACCCGGAGCCTTAGAGGACCCGGGGAGCCCTGGGCCTCCAGGAGGAGAGGAACCTCGGCCACCGGGTTCAGCTTCAGGTTACCCAGGCGCAGAACCGTCGGTTTAACCGTGTAGGCACCCAGCCTGGGAACCTCCCCTACTTGGGCCTCCTCTATGCGGGTCCGGGGGAGGCTGCCCAGACCCTGCCGGACCTCCCGGGGAACCTCCACTCCCAAGGCCACGTAGTAGACCCAGTCGTAAGGCCCCTGCTTGAGCTTGAGGCGCTCCACCACGTCCCGCATGCGGTAAGGTCCCGTGCGGTCGTTGTCTACACCGTCGGTGAAGATGTAGATCGCCGTGGCCAGACCGGGCTTCTGGTTAGACCCCTCCAGCAAGCGGACCAGGGTCCGGTAGATCCAGGTGTTCTGGCCGTTGGCCTGAAGACGGCGAACGTAGGCCTCTGCCTGGGCGCGTTCCTCCGGGAAGCGAAACCGGGCCTCACCCTGCGGCCCTTGGTGAAAGGGAACAAGGACCACCTCGGAGCCCGGAGGAAGGGTCCGGAAAAAGCGGAGGAGTTCCTGCTGTACTTTGGGGAAGATCACCGCTTTCCCGTCCCCCCGGCCCATCATGGAGCCAGAGGTGTCTACCACGAAAACGAAGCGATAGCTCTCCGGAAGAAGGGGAGGAACCTTGGCCTGGGTGGGGGTCACCTGGCAGGTGGCCGCCCAAGCGGAGAGGGTGCAAGCGAGGAAGAATCCCCAGAAAAGGCGATTCATAACCGAGACTCCTTCTGGGGATTATATTGAGGGTGGCTCGCCACTCATGTGCGATTTGAACGCGGCTAAAAGCGCCTCCTGTACGACGGAGGGCGGCTTTGATAGAGCATCTGGCTGGAGTAGGCCAGCCCTTCCCGGGCCATGCGGTCGGAGACTCCAGGGTCGAAGCGCTGGGCCAAGAGCTCCGTGCCCTCGGAGAAGGCGCTTAGGGCCTCGGCCATGGCCTGGACCCGGGGAGTTTTCCCCAAGGGGTGAGCCCGGAGGTGGGCAAGAAGGGTCTCTGCCTGCTCCTTCAAGCCCGAGGCCTCCTCGGGGGAAGTGGCCTCGGTTTTCAGGAGCTGAGCTCCTTCCAGGAGCAAGACCTCCAGCTCGGCCTCCTTCCAGAGCGGGCTTTCCTCCGCCGTGGGCTCGGGCAGGGGAAGGTGGACACGCCTCACATCTTCGGGCAGGCGTTCGGCTACCTCCAGGGCCTCTCCCTCCACCGGGAGGAGGAGGACCCGCTCCTCCCCCGGAGCGAAGGGAGCCAGGTGATGGACGTTCTTCCCCAGGGCCAGGCGCACCCCCAGGTTGACCGGCCCCTCGAGAAAGGCCATCTCCGTGACCAGGGTGGGCAGAAGCTCCCCCTGGGCCACGTAGTGGTGGGTGCCTCCCCCGGCTTGGGCCATGCCCGCCAGGAGATGGCGATCGTATGCCTCGCCAAACCCCAGGGTGAAAGTGTACACCCCTCGCGCCGCGGCCTTTTTCGCCTCCTGGGCCAGGCGTTCGGGGTCGGTAAGGCCTTGGTTGGCCAGCCCGTCCGAGAGCAGGAAGACTACCCGGGGGCGCTTCTCGTCCTTTAGAATTTCAACCCCCTTGGCCCAGCCGGCGTGAAGTGCGGTGGTGCCCCGGGCTTCCAGGTCCCGAAGGAAGCCCGCCACCTCCTGGCGGGCAAAACCGCCCACCGTAACCTCGTGGTCGTAGGCCACCAGGCCCAGGCGGGCCTTGGGCGAGAGCGCCGAGAGGAGGTGGCGGGCCGCCGCCTTCGCCTCCTCCAGCTTCCTTCCCGCCATGCTCCCCGAGCGATCCAGCACCAGGGCCACCCCGGGGGTCAGGGGACGGCGCCGTCGGGCCTTCACCTCTACCTTCAGAAAGGCCTTCCCCTTCACCACAGCTTGGTTCAGACGCAGCTCGAGGCCGATCCCGGCTTTCTCCTTGCCCATTGGTACTGCACCTCCTCGTTCCCCAGGATGCTCTCCCTTGGCGTCAGATAGTGTCGCCTAATCCTCTTCCCGGAGCCGCTCGGCCAGGCGCAGCACCTCTTCCTTCCAGCGAAGCCTGAGGTTTTCCGGCTCCAGGACCTCCACCAGACTTCCCCAGGAGAGCACCCAGCCCAGGATCTCGAAGGGAAAGCCTTTCTGGTCGGTGTTGATCCGGTAGACCAGCTCCAGGCTCCCGTCGGGGTTGCGGCCCCGTTGCAGGGGTTCCGGCAGGTCCCCTTCCTCGAGACGGCGGGCCACCTCCGGGGCGAAGCGGAGCCGCACGTTTACCTGTTGGGTGCCCGGGGTATGCAGGGAGGCACCCCAGGCCCCGCCCAGGTAGTCTTGGGGGGCGAAATCCGGGGGGATCTCGTAGGTTTCCTCCAAAACGCGGGTGTTGCGCATGCGGGTGAGCTTGTAGAGGCTGGGGTGGGAGTGGGAGCTTCCCCGGATGCGGGCCAGGGCGTAAAGGCCCAGGTTCCAGCGGTTGACCTCCACGAACCAGATCTCCAGCTGGCGCTTCCGCACCCTTCCCTGGAAGTCCTCGTACTCCACCTCCAGCACCCGGTGCTCCTGCCAGGCCTGAAACACATGCTCTAAGGCCCGGTCCCCGCTTTTCGCCCGATCCCGGTAGCGCTCCAGTTCCGAGGCGGCGAGCTGCCGGATGTGTTGGGGGAAGTGTTGCAGGAGCGCCTCGAGGCGGCGGAGGAAGAAGAGGTTGCGGCTTGGGGCCTGGTGAAAGAAGAAACGCTGGGCCACGAAGTAGAAGAGGAGGTCAAAGGGGGTGAGGATGGGGGTGCGGTCCTTGAGGAAGTAACTTTCCTTCTCTTGGATCGGCTCCAGGCCGAGGTCGGGGGCCAGCTCTTCTATGTCGTGCAGGTAGCGCTGTACGCTTCGCTGCTCTACTCCAAGCCGCACCGCCAATTCCGCCGTGGTCCAAGGGCGTTGCTTGAGAAGGTGAATCATCTGGAAAAGCCGCCGGGTTTTGGTGTCCGCGTGGCCCATGCTTCCCCCATACACCCCTGAAGGGGTTTATTCCAGCATAAATCCCGGCGGCGAGGCCAGGAGTTCTTCCAGCAAAGAAACCCTCCGGGCCCTAAGGGCCCCCTCCAGGACCCTCCAGGCCCCTTCCCTCCCGGCCCTGTGGGCGCCCATGGTCAGGCGGAGGCGCAAAGGCCCCATGGGCTGGCCTAGGAGGGTGGCCTCGAGGCGGACGTAGACCTCTTTTGGGGGCAGGCCCTTGTGGGCTTCTGCCCGCTGCACCGCTTCGGCCAGGAGCTCCTCGAGCCTGGCGGCCAGCTCGGCCATCGCCCCCTTCTCCTGGGCGTCCTCCAGGGCCGAGAGCAGGTCGTCCAGGCGCCTTTCCAGAAAGGCCTCGAGGAAGGCCTGCCGCAGCTCCCGCGCGCGCCCTCGCTCTTTGGGAATGCCCAGGGCCCAGTCGGTCTTCAGCTTGAGGAAGTCCCCCTCCGCAAGCCAAAGGACGAACCCTTCCCGCCCCGCCTCTTTCCGGATGTGCTCGTGCAAGGACCCCACCGTCTCCCCCAAAGGAGCGGGCGCCCAGGCGATGCGGGGGACCTTAAGCCCCTTGAGGAGTTCCTCCAGGACTTCCGAGGCCCCGGGCAGCCCGTAACGCCCTGTCGCCACGTGCCGCACCGCTAGCAGGACCGCGGCCGCCTCCTGGGGGTGCTCCAGGATGGGGCGCTCGGGGTCCACCACCTCAAAGAGCAGGGTCACCGGTCCCAAGGCCTCCTGGGCCCTTTGGGCCAGGCGCTCGTGGTCCTCGGTCCAGGCCTTCCGCCAAGAAGCCCGCTCCGCCTTGGCCAGCTCCAGGCTTCCCCGGGTGGCCAGACGCAAGCTCCCTTCCAGGAAGAAGACCTGGAAGAGCCGCCCATCCACCTTGGGGGCCAGGAGATCCCCTGGGCCTAGAGGCCGCTGGGGGTCCACCCCGCTCCGGGGGTCCCCCACGTTGAAGAAGCGGTGGAAGGGGCGGGAGATCACCGCGCCCGTGGCCTCGCGGTAGATGATCCCCCGGAGCTCCCGGGTCTCCTCGTCCCAGGCGAGGTCCCTGACGAGGCCATCCTCCTGGTAGCCGATGAGGATTAGGCCGTCCTTGCGGCGGGTGAAGAAGGGAGGGTTTTCCGCCAAGGCTAGGGCTTTGGGCAGGAAAGGGGGTGGCCGCTCCATATTAGGCGCTTTTGCGGTAGGAGAAGCGTTGCAGATCGGCCTCGCTCAGGAGCTTTACCTCGTGGGCCGCCTTTGCCAGGTGGAGGGAGATGAAGTCCTGGAACTGCGCCACCACCACCCTCTTCCCCCTTTGCCCCACCTGGCGGACGGCATAGGCCAGATCCCCGTCCCCCGAGAGCAAGACCAGGGTGTCCCAACAGTCCGCCAACGCATCCGCCGCCATCTCCCAGGCCAGGGCCACATCCGACTCCTTCTCCACCTTGCCTCTGGGCTTCTCCTCCACCCGGGTTTCCGCCACCTTCCAGCCCCTATAGCGCAAGGCGTCCAGGAAGGGACGCTGAGCGATGCGCTCCTCTGGGCTTATCCAGACTCCGGTGACATAAAACTTTTTCACCAACAGGCCGTGGTCTAGAGCCAGGGCCTGGGCCAGCTGCTCGTAGTCCAGGGGGAGGGGAAGGCCATGTTTTTTTATGGCGAAGAAGAGGTTTTGACCGTCCACAAACAGGGCTACCCGGGAAATGGGGGCAAGCTTTTGGCTCATCTCTTCTACCTCCTTGCCCCCAGGGTAGGGGAGGGGGGCGACAGATGTCGTCGCTCAGGTTTCCCACACCACCTCGCTCTCCCCCCGGGCCTTGCGCACCCGCAGGCGGTGGGGGAAGCGCTCGGCCAACCCCTGCACATGGGTGATGACCCCCAGCATCCGGCCCTGGCTTCCGAGGCGTTCCAGGACCCCGCCCACCAGCTCCAGGGTCTCGGCGTCCAGGGTGCCAAAGCCCTCGTCCAGGAAGAGGGTCTCGAGGCGGCTTCCGGCCAGCTCCTCGGAGAGGGCGAGGCTGGCCAGGAAGGCCTCCTTTGCCAGAGGAGAAGGACGAAGTCCATGCGCCCCTTTAGGGCGAAGGCCCCCACCCGCCCTTCGATCTCCACCTCCCGGGCATAAAGGTTGACCCCGGGCCTAGCCTCTTGGAGCCGAGCACACCACGCCTTCCAGGAAAGCCCTCTTCCCGCCTCCTGCACGCCCTCCTTGGCCAGGAGCCTTTCCAGGGCCTCCTCAGCTCCCAGCCCCACCTCCTGATGGGTGGGGTCCATCCCGACCGGGAAGCGGGCGAGGATGGGCGCAACCCGCTCCCGGGCCTTACCCTGCCGGAAGGCCAGATGCCTGTCGCAAAACTGTAGGCGCACGAAGCTGATGATATCCGTGACCTGAAGCTCCAATACCCCCTCCTAAAAGGCCTTAGCGCTGCCACTTACAGATCCCCGACCAGTAACCGCTTACGACTTCGGCCAGGTGATGGGGATAGTACTTTTCGGGGAAAGACGGTCCCAGTTCCGCTTCCACCTTCTGGCGGAAAAACTGTAGGCTGTCCATCATGAGCCAGAAGCCGCCTACCTCACACGCCTCGAGGCCCACCTTTCGGAAGGCTTCGCGTACCTCGGGATTTCGGAAAAACACTTCAGTGACCTCCTCCCCCCGCTAAAGCGGGAGGCTTCCCCCTTCGCCGACAAGGCTTATGCGCACGTAGGGATTGCTCCCCACCGTCCGCACAGCGGCCTTCATCTCCAGGGGCGTCGCTTCGGGCCGGTCCAGCCCTAGGGCCTGATCGGGGCTCAGGCCAAGCCCTTTCCTGAGGATGACCAGAGACGCGTTGCGGTCCCGGTCGGCCTCCCACCCGCACGAACAGTGTACCCACCGATCGGAGAGGGTGAGGTCAAACCGGGACCCGCAGCGGAAGCACTCCCGGGAGGTGGCCTCGTACCGGTCCACCACCAGCGTCGCCAGGCTTTCCCTGAGCCTGGCTTTCAACCCGCCGATGGCCGTGGACTGGACCTGCCGACCGAAGAGCCCTTCCTGCCACCCCTTTACCTGGTCGTCCTGGAAAGCAACGACAGCGTAGCCTTTGAGGAAGGCGATGAGCTTGTTCTGGATGTCCTTCTTCCGGTTAGAGAGCCGCTCGTACCCCCGCCGCAGCAGGTGGCGGGTGTGGTTGTGGTTTTTTGATCCCTTCTCCTGCCGCGCGAGCCTCCGCTGGAGCTTCTGGATGCGCTTGGAGGTGGGGATCTCGTAGCCGAAGCGGAGGCCGTTGGAGAGGGTTAACTGGTGCTTGACTCCAAAATCTAGGCCAATAGGTTTGTCGATAGGTTTGGATTTCGTTCCTTCGGAGGAAGGCGGGTTCTTGGGAGTGTAGACTGTGACGTGCAGGTAGAACCCGCTCGGCTTCCTGACGAGAACCGCATTGGCAATCTCGGCATCTTGGGGGATCTGGCGGAGACCCAGGACCCTGAACTCCTCGAGGTTTTGGATGGAAACCTTCTGCCCTTCCTTGAAGCTATAGGTGATACCGAACTGCTTGAGGGGGAGGGCGTTGACGAAGGCTTTGAACCTGAGCCGGCCCACACGGTGTCCTTTCCTTTTGAGCGCGGCTAAGGAGCGCAGGCTCCTTCTGATTTCTTCCTGGATGCCCTGCTTGACCTGAGAGCCTAGCTGGATAAGCTCCCTCGTCTCTTGGGATTCCCCCACCTTGACCGTGACCGTCTTGAGCTTCCCGGCCTCGAGCTTAAGCCTCTCCTCGGGGTTCTCCAAAAGCCAGTTGTAGAGCCACTTGGCTTCCCCTCGCTACGCTCGGCGAAAATACGCCTCCAGGAAGGCCCGGTGCACCTTGGCTTCCTGCTCCTTCGAGAGGTTCTGGAGCTTGAGCTTGATGACCAGAGGCCGCTGCTGCTTCCTGCGCTCTTTGGTCGCTTGGAGAGAAGCCCGGATGCGCTCGGCTTTGGTCATCTCCTTCATTGTATCGTTCGATGAACTGAGCGGGGGTCCATGTATCCCCCCACTGAAGTGGGGGGCATTATAGCCCCCACACCCCCTTTTCTGTAAAGCGTTCCAGACGGCGCAGATAGATATCCCAAGGGGTTTCTTCCACGGAGAACATGAAGAACGCCCTAAACGGTTTTTCTTCGTCCTCCTCGGCGGGAACGGGAAGGGAGCGCACTTTTTCCACCAATCGCCGGGCAATTTCCCAAAGCTTGAGGCCAAAGTAGCGGTCCAGTTCCAAGATTCCCTCCTACTCCTTGGGTCCGAACTCGTACTTTCCGGTGTAGGGGTTATAGCGGATCTCCCAGTCTTCCGGCACCTGCTCGTAGCGCCCGGTGTAGGGGTTGAACTTGTCCACCAGGCGCTCTCCCTTCTTGCTATAGTGGCCCGTGAAGGGGGAGTAGCCCGTTTTGTCCTGGTAACCCATCTCGTAGCCGCCCTCGTACTCGTTCTGCACGGGCTCGTGGTCCTCCTCGGCGAACTCGTACTTTCCGGTGTAAGGGTTGAACTTGATCGGCATCTGTTACCTCCTAACTTTCCCTAAGCCGACGGAGAATGGTCCGCAGCAGGTTCTCCATCGGGTCCTTCCCTTCTCTTCCTTCCCACCAAAGGTGAAAAAGGGCCACCCCCCGGAGAAAGCAAAGGAGCGTATCCCTGAAGAGCTCCCTATGCACGCCCGCCTCAAGATCCAAGTGAAAGTCCAAAAAGATGTGCTGATCCTTGATGAAAGCCCGTGGCCACCGCCTTTCCGCATTCCACTGGTTCAGCTTCTCCAAAACTTCCTGCCTGGGCAGGGAAGGGGGCTGAGAAAAGAAGACCGCTAAGGCGAGCACCTCCTCTCTGTGGCCCTGCAAGGCCACAGAGACCATATGGGACATGCCCAGGTTACCCTCATCCCGAAACGCCAGGATGAAGTCCCCGTCCTTGTCTCGGAGATAACGAAGATCTATTTCGTCCAGAACCTGACAGATAAGATCCCGGGTAATGGGCCGAATTTTGCTTTCCATGTTCCCTCCTTTCAGGCCATAACTATCGGGGAACTCGGTTCGCTGTTTTCCGCAAGCCACTCGGAGAACTGGACAAGGCTTTGGAATAGGTGCACGAAGAGGACATGGAGGACCTCGGGCTCCACTTCCGTGGGCAAGGGCAGGTGGTAATCAGCCCAGATCTTGCCCTTCCTCACCCACACCCGAGGCCAGCGGCGCTCCACGTTCCAGCGGTTCGCAAGGCGCAAGGCGGTCTCCTCGGAAAGGTGAGGGGGGTTTTCCAACGAGGCCATGAAGACCAACACGTCGTCAAAGAGGCCGTCTAATGTCATGGTCACCGTGAAGAAGAAATCGTCGTCCAAATTCTTGAAGATCACGCAGGCGTGCCCCTCGGGGGAAAACAGGGGGCGGATGCCAGGAATCCCGACAAGAACCTCATGCACCAAAGATTTCGTCAAAGGTTTTTTCCCCTCCATGGCTCTCACCTCGTTCATCCTCCTTTTCTCCCGCGACACTTGCTGTCGTGCGCAGCCCTGCCAAGCGCTGCTCCATCCAGGTTCTCGCGTCCCCGGTCTCCATCACCGGAAGAAGCTCTAAGAGGCGTTCGCTGAAACCCGCTAGGCGTGCCAACCCTTCCTGGGGAAAAGCCAAGGGAGCGTATCCGGCCACGTTGATCACGTAAGCCCGGTGGTGGTTGGCCTGGCGAAGCCAGCGGAAAAGGGGAGACATGGCGTCGTCCGCTACCTGCTCGTCGGTGAAGATCACCACGCGGGGCCCGGAGAAGCCGGGGAGAACTTCCTGCAAGGCTCCACCCAGATACGTTCCGCCCCCGCCGCTGTCCAGAAGGGTCTGGACCAGGGTCCGGATGGGGGTCTCGCGGGATTCCCTTACGGGATGGACCGCGCCATCAAACCCCACCAACCTTCCGCCGAGCCTCCGGTAGAGAAGAGCTCCAAGGCTACTCGCGGCTAGGGCATAGGTGGCCTGGCTATTTTGGCTCAAGGAGGCGTACATGGACCCAGAGACATCCACCAAGACCAGGCTTTCGCCCTCCAGGTGAACCTCGGGGAGGGTGGCCTCGAGGGCTTCCTCGAGAGCAGCCAAAAGCGGTGAGGGCCAGTCCTCCTCTTCCCCTCGGAAGATGGCAAGAAGCCACTGGTGGGGAAAGATCTGCCAGCGCTTGACCTCCTCCTTGCACCCCAGGTGAGTAAGGATATGTTCCAAGACCTCGGGACTCTGCAAGAGGCCGTGGCGGTGGAGGTTGCCAAGGTTGCGCAGGAGAGAAAGCCCTTTCAAGTAGGGCAGAACTTGACGCCAGGTCTCAGGATGGCTTCCCCTCTGGGAAAGCACCCTCTCCCAGTAGGGGCGCTCCTCCAAAAGGCGTTGTACGAGGGCCTGGGCTTCGGGAAGGGCCCTCTTGCCGCGGATTAGCCACTCGTAGACCATGGCGTGGGCCCAGTTCAAGGGCTTAGGATGGCACAGGATCAGGGCGTCGCGCTGGCTGAAGGAATGCCCCTCCCTGCGGTACTTGACCAGAGCGTAAGGACT
Source organism: Meiothermus sp. Pnk-1 (assembly GCF_003226535.1). NCBI lineage: Bacteria > Thermotogati > Deinococcota > Deinococci > Thermales > Thermaceae > Meiothermus > Meiothermus sp. Pnk-1. Next base: position 58,030 of record NZ_QKOB01000017.1, read on the forward strand.
CATGCGGTTCAGCCTTTGGGCCACGGCCACCTTGAGGGATTTGCGGATCTTCCACCCCTGGAGCCTGGTGTAGGCCAGGGTCTCCAGGTGCTCGTCCCCGCGAAGCCAGACCTTAGGGGCCACCTCTTCGGCCAAGGCCGTGGGCCCCCACCAGAAGAGGTGGGCAAGAAGCGCTGCGGGACCCGAGCGAAGTCCCAAGACCTGACGGGCGTAGGCAGCAAGCAAGGCCACAAAAGCAGGGTCCTCCTGAGTTACACGCTTCGCAAGGAAGGTCAGGCGGTCGGCGCGCCCCTGGTCACTTTCATAGAAAAGATCACCGTCAAAGAGGCTGCCGGCTACCAGAAGAAGTAACTGGGTCTTGGGGTCTGCGGCAAACCCCGGGCCGCCCTGGTGGGTGGAAACCAAGCTGGACGTTCTAGAAGGGTTGAAGCTCACAAAAACCTCCCTTCCCTTGCAGGGTCAAGACCAAACCCTCAAGGCTGAAGAAGCCGTAATGGATTGTTTGGGATTTTTAACTGGAATTGTGGCTTGCTAACCTGCCGCCAAAGCCTAATAACAGGTGCTTGGAGAAGCCCGGGGATGGGTGCGCTCGGTTTGTTCTTGGAATTCCTCCGCTTCCTGGAAGAAGTAGCCGAGGCGCTTCGCCGCCGGGCGAAAAAGGACTATAACACAAGGCGGTTAATCTTGTCAATAACCTGTAGTCCCTGAGTTTTCATCACTTTCGCCCTCCCTTTCTGCCCCCCGCCAGCTCTGCAAGCACCCGATGGAAGAGCCTGAGGATGTGTCCCTTCAGCCCAGGCGGGGGCTGGGCCAGAGCCAAACGGCCTAAGGTGAACAGGCTTTGCCGCTCGGGATGGGCGACCAAGCGGTGGAGCCAAGGCCTTCCTTCCAGTCCCGCCCCCAAAAGCACCAGCATCACCTGGGCCAAGAACAAAAGCGAAAGCCACCCCACCAGGCTTGCCCGGGTCCGCAAAAGGTGCCGGTCCAGACCCAAGCCTGCCCCCTTCAGGTCCCGGAAGCCCTCCTCAATCCACATCCGCCACGCATACCCCTGAGGTTCAAAGAAGGATCCCTCGGGCAGGCTTAGGGCCAGATACCAGGGCTCCTCCCCCTCCTGGCTTAGGAACAGGTGCACCGGAACCTCACCCTTGAGCTTAGCCCGGAAGGAGAAGGGTGCGGGCACCCGGGGATACCGGGCCTTAAGCACGAAGCGTTCACCTTCTTCCGAAACCACGCTGACGGTGCCCTTCAGGCGGATGAGGAAGGCCGCACCCCAATCCTTGAGCCGCTTGAGCAGGGCTGTGGCGTCAAACCCCCGGTCGGCCAGGAAAAGGGGAACGAAGCCGAGCTCCTTCACCCACGCGGTGAGCCGGTAAAGGAAGCGGGCCTCAACCCGGCTTGCGCTGGGCCAAGGGGAGGAGGGACACACCTCGAAGGCCACCACCAGGACCCGCCCCCTCAGGGGTAAGGCGGCGACCAGAGCCTGATGCTTTCCATCCTCCAGGGGTGTCCAGTCCACGAGCAGGGGAAGCAACTTGCCCTTTGCCGCCCGGGGGGAGAGGAGGGGGAGCAGGGCCCGGGTCAGGATCCAGGGGTTTTGCAGGGCGGGGTGGCGGAGGTAGCGCCAGAGCCGGTTGAGCTTGGCTTGGGCGCTGTAGGGCAGGGGCAGGTTTCGCGCGTAGGCGCTGAGGGTAGGGCGGGCAGGGGGGTGGAGCAGAAAGGCGCCGGTCACGCGATAGCGTACCTTGAGGAACAGGGCCGGGTTGGTGCGGAAAGAGGGTTTGTGTCCAAGCCGAGAGCCGTGGTGTGATGGAAAGGGGCTTGTGGTTCCACACACCTTACCCAAGCCCCTTTTCCTTTGGCTGGCAAGAGCAAACTGATGAGAGGTCAGCTGGTGCAAGGGCTTGACAGGCGGGGGGGCGAGGGGTATAAATACTGCAAACGTTTGCAGCAGGAGATGTTTGCTCCACCTTGACTCCGTGAAAGGGGAGTTGGACTCGAGATGGTGCGACTGGAGGATGTGGCGAACCGCGCCGGGGTTTCGGTATCCACCGTGTCCCGCGCGCTGACGCGGCCCGAGATGGTGACCCCCGAGACCCGCAGGCGAATCCTCGAGGCCGCCCGGGCCCTGGGCTATGCTCCCAACCAGCTCGCCCGCAGCCTGCGCAAGCAAGGCTCGCGCACCATCGGCCTGATCATCTCCGACATCCTGGTGCCTTTTCACGCCGAGGTAGCCAAGGGGGTGGAGGACGTAGCCAGCGAGCGCGGCTTTGCTACCATCCTGTGCAATTCCGGTGAGGATCCGAAGGAGGAGGCGCGCTATCTCGAGGTGCTGCGGGGTTTCCAGGTGAAGGGCATCATCATCGAGCCCACCCGGGGTACCGCCCAGCGCCAACGCATCGAGGCCCTGGTCAAAGGCGGCACCCGCGTGGTAGAGGTCGACCGCATCAGCGGGGCCAGAGGGGTCACCTCGGTGCTCTCGGACAACCTGGGGGGAGCCGCGAGCGCCGCTGAGTACCTCTTGGGCTTGGGCCACCGCTCTTTCGCCGTCATCGCCGGCGACACCAGCATCACCAGCGGAAAAGAACGCCTGGCGGGCTTCCAAGGGGGCCTGGAGCGCCGGGGGGTATCCCTGGACCCCCGCTGGGTATTCACCTGCGCCAACACCCCCGAGGGGGGCTACCGGGCCGCCCGCGAACTGTTCGCCCGCCCCGGCCTGCCCTCGGCCCTGTTCGTGCAGAACGCCCAGATGATGAGCGGGGTGCTGCGGGCGGTGCGGGAGGTCGGCCTCGAGATTCCCCGCCAGCTCTCGGTGGTGTGCTTCGACGAGACCCAGTGGACCCCCCTGGTGAGCCCGGCCCTCACGGTAGTGGCCCAGCAGGCCTACGAACTCGGGCGCACCGCCGCCAAGATCATCGTCAAAAACATGGAGCAGCGGGCTGAAAAGCAACCCCGCGTCGTGCGGCTCCCCACCCAGCTGGTGGTGCGGGAGTCGTGCGGGAGGCCCCGCGAGCGAGAGGAGGTGAGGGAGACTGCCTGAACCCGACGACCAGGCTTTAGACACGGTGTTCTTTAGACATGAGGAGGTTTGATCCTATGTACAAGCGCATATTTGCCCTTCTCGCAGGGGTAAGCGTGCTGCTGGCCGGGATGGGGCTGGGCCAGGGTAAGCGCTTTGATGGGGTGCAGATCAACGTGCTCACCTTCACCGGCCCCCAGATCGCCGAGCCCCTCAGGCGGCACGGCAAGGAGTTCGAACAGATGACCGGGGCCAAGGTCAACGTGGTGGTGGTCCCCTTCGCCGACCTCTACCAGCAGATCCTGACCGACGCCACCACCGGCACCAACAGCTACGACGCCTGGATCTTCGCCCCCCAGTGGATCGCCGACTTCGTGCCCGCGGGGATTATAGAGGACCTCACCGCGCGCATCCGCGCGGACCGGGAGATCCAGTGGAACGACATCGGCGAGTTCTTCCGCAACTTCAGCGCCAGCTACGGCGGCAAGATCTACACCGTCCCCCTCGACGGCGACTTCCAGATGGTCTACTACCGCACCGACGTGCTGCAGCAGCTCGGCCTGAAACCCCCCCAGACCTGGGACGACTACCTGGCCATCGCCAAGGCGGCCTATGGCAAGGACTGGAACGGGGACGGCAAGCCCGACTACGGCAGCTGCATCGCCAAGAAACGCAACGCCCAGTCCTACTGGATGTTCACCTCCATCCTCGGGGGCTACGTGCAGTCCAAGGGCACCCAGCAGGGGCTATTCTTCGACACCGAGACCATGCGCCCCTTGGTGAAGAACGAGGCTTTCGCCGAGGCCTTGCGGGTCTACAAAGAGACCACCCAGTACGGCCCCCCCGATGAGCTCAACCTGGACGTGGGCGACACCCGCGGCCTCTTCGTGAGCGGGCGATGCGCCCTTTCCGTGGACTGGGGGGATATCGGCACCCTGGCCATCGACCCGCAGACCTCCAAGGTCAAGGACAAGGTGGGCGCGGTGATCCTGCCGGGAAGCCGGCGGGTGTTGGACCGGTCTACCGGCAAGCTGGTAACCTGCACCGCTAGCCTCTGCCCCTACGCTACAGGGGGCATCAACCACGCCCCCTACGCGGCCTTCGGGGGCTGGTCGGGGGGCATCAACGCCAAGGCCAAGCCCCAGGCCAAGGATGCGGCCTACGCCCTGTTCTCCTACATGAGCAGCCCGGCGGTCTCGGGCAAGGACGTCACCATCGGGATCACCGGTTTCAACCCCTACCGCGTCTCCCACTTCAAGAACCTCAAGCTCTGGACCGAGGCCGGCTTCAGCGAGGCCGCGGCCAAGAACTACCTGGGGGCCATCGAGGCCAGCCTCACCAGCCCCAACATGATCCTGGACCTGCGCATCCCCAAAACCCAACAGTACCAGCAGGTGGTGCTGGACAAGGCCCTGGCGGAGTTCCTGGCTGGGCAGATCAACGCTCAGCAGGCCATGGACCAGATCAATAGCGGCTGGGAGGAGATCACCAACGCCGAGGGCCGGGAGCGGCAAAGGCAGGCCTATCGCGCCAGCCTGAGCATCGAACGCTAGACCTGGGCCATGCGGAGGGGGGAGATGGAGCGACCCGAGCACACCCCGATCGAGGCCCCCGCGGCGCGCGCCGCGGGGGCGAACCCCGGACCTCTGCTGCGGATGAGCGCGTGGCTTGAGCGCCAGGCCGGTGCGATCTTTTTGCTGCCCGCGGTGGGGCTGATGCTGGGCTTTGCCCTCTTCCCTCTCCTGGGCTCGCTGTACTCCTCCTTGATAAGAATTCGCTTCAGCGGCGGGCAGACCGAGCTCGACTTCGTGGGCCTGGCCAACTACCGCAAGCTGCTCTTGGGCAGCGAGCAGGCGCATTTTTTGGGCAGGGGGGGTGAAGCCTTATGGGTTTGGGCAGCGCTCTTTTTCCTGGCCCTGCTGTTGGCCTGGAGTCTCTACCGGCGCCGCCGGCAGGGGCGCGGGGGACTCGCCTGGCCCCTTTTGGGCGGGGTTTTGGTGTTGGCCTTCGCCTGGCTGGTGCTCTCCCGGCTGGTCCCCGGCAGCCTGCTGGGGACCTTGCAGACCACGCTCTTCTACGTCTTTGCGGGCACGGCCTTGCAGTACGGGCTGGGGCTGGGACTGGCCTTGCTGTGCGCCGAGCGCCTGCCGGGAACCCGCTTTTTCCGGGTGGTGTTCATGCTGCCTCTGGCCATCACCCCGGTGGGGATCGCCTACATGTTCCGCATGCTCACCGACACCAGCAAGGGGCCCTTGCAGCCCCTCTGGGCGGCGCTGGGCCTTTCGGGCTTCTCCTGGGTCAACGACCCCTGGGGGGCCCGCTTTGCGGTGCTCATCGGCGATACCTGGCAGTGGACCCCCTTCGCCTTCATCGTCTTGCTGGCCGCGCTGCAGAGCATCCCCCAGGAGCAGGTTGAAGCCGCCGCGGTGGACGGGGCTACCCGGTGGCAGACCTTCCGCTACGTGATCTTCCCTTACCTGCTGCCGGCCAGCGCCACTTTGGTCCTCATCCGCATGATCGAGGGCTTCAAGATCGTGGACCTGCCCAACATCCTTACCAATGGCGGCCCGGGCACGGCTACGGAGTCCCTCACCCTGCACGCCTACTTCGCCTGGCGGACGCTGGACGTGGGCACGGCGGCGGCGTTGGGCTTCGTCTTGCTCGTATTGGTCTCGCTGTTCAGCACGATCTACGCCCGAACGGTCTTGCCACGGGCGAGGGGGGAGGGTTGAGATGAGAAATCCCTTGAAGCCTTCACCGCTTCAGGTCGCGTTCACCTATGCCGTGCTGGTGATCGCCGCCGCCCTGGTGCTCTTCCCGCTGTACTGGGTGGTGGTGACCTCCTTGAAGCTGCCCATCGACGTGTTCAACGGGCCCTTTTACCTGCCCTTCGTGGACTTCCGGCCTAGCCTCCACGCCTGGCAGTACGTCTTTGGCGTGCTGGGCCCGGATGTGAAGCGGGCCTACCTCAACACGGCCAGCGTAGCCCTCGCGAGCGCGACCCTCACCCTCTTCCTGGGGGCTTTCGCGGCCTATGGCCTGACCCGCTTCACCTACCGCCCCCGGGTGGGGGCCGTCGTGGCCTTTATCGGCTGCCTGGCGGTGGGGGTGGTGCTCGCGGTCTTTGGCATGCCCGCAGGGGTGGCGGTGCTCGTGGCGCTGGCGCTGTTCTTCCTGGTTTTGCAGACGCTGGGACGGCGCTTCCGGCGAAGCCTGGGAAACCAGGACGTGGCCTTCTGGATGATCTCCAACCGCATCCTGCCGCCAGTGGTGGTGGTCATTCCCATCTACTTGCTCTTCCAGCAGTTAGGGCTGCTGGATACCCGCACGGCCCTCATCGTGAGCTACACCGCGGTGAACCTGCCCATCGCGGTCTGGCTGATGCGGGACTACTTCCTGGGCGTTCCCCAGGACGTCGAGGAGTCGGCGCAGATCGACGGGGCCTCGCGCTATCGCATCTTCTTCGCCATCGTGCTGCCCCTGGCGGCCCCCGGCCTAGTGGCCACCTTCCTGTTGGTGCTGGTATTCGCCTGGAACGAGTACCTGGTGGCTTTGTTCCTCTCCAAGGCCAACGCCCAGACCATGCCCCTTCTGGTCTCGGCCATGAGCGGCACCCGCGGCACCGAGTGGTGGTACATGTCGGTGGTGATCCTGATCATGATCCTGCCGGTGGTGGTGATGGCCATCGTCCTCGAGCGCTACATCGAGCGCGGCCTGATCGTGGGCGCGGTGAAGGGGTGAGGCATGGAGCGCATCGGAATGGTCATCCGCGTCAAGCCGGAGAAGCTCGAGGAGTACAAACGCCTGCACGCCGACCCCTGGCCAGGGGTGCTGGAGACCCTGCGGAGGGTAGGGGTGCGCAACTACTCGATCTTCCACCACGCCGGGCTCCTCTTCGGCTACCTGGAGTTTCACGGGGAGAGCTGGGAGGAGGCCCAGAAACAGATCGCCGCCGACCCCCTGACCCAGGAGTGGTGGAAGCTCACCGACCCCTGCCAAGATCCCCTGCCCACCCGCCAGGAGGGGGAGTGGTGGGCCCGGATGGAGCCGGTCTTCTTGATGGAGTAAGCCATGCGAATCATCGAGGCACACGCCCTGGACGTCCGCTTCCCCACCTCCAAGAGCCTGGACGGCTCCGATGCCATGCACCCCGACCCCGACTACTCAGCGGCCTACGTCGTCCTCAGGGGCGAGGGGGGCCTCGAGGGCCACGGCCTGGCCTTCACCATCGGGCGGGGGAACGAGTTGGTAGTCCAGGCCATCCAGGCCCTCCTGCCCAAGGTGGTGGGCGAGCGCCTGGAGCGCTTTACCGCCGACATGGCCGGCTTTTGGCGCCGCCTCACCGGCGACAGCCAGCTGCGCTGGCTGGGTCCGGAGAAAGGGGTGATCCACCTGGCCACCGCCGCGGTGGTCAACGCGGTCTGGGACCTGTGGGCCAAGGCTGAGGGCAAGCCGCTGTGGAAGCTCTTGGCAGACCTCTCCCCCGAAGAGCTCGTGGCCGCTATCGACTTCCGCTACCTCAGCGACGCGCTTACTCCCCAGGAAGCGCTGGAGATCCTGAAGCGCCTCGAGCCCACCAAGGGCGAGCGCGAGGCCCAGATGCTCGCGCAGGGCTATCCGGCCTACACCACCAGCGCGGGCTGGCTGGGCTACCCCGACGAGAAGCTCCGCCAGCGCTGCCGCGAGGCTTTGGAGCAAGGCTTTAGGGCCTTCAAGCTCAAGGTAGGGCGCGACCTGGGGGACGACCTGCGCCGCTTGAGCATCGTGCGCGAGGAGATCGGGCCCGATGGCATCCTGATGGTGGATGCCAACCAGGTTTGGGAGGTGCCCCAGGCCATCGCGTGGGTGCGAGCGCTGGCCCCCTACAGGCCCCTGTGGATCGAGGAACCCACCTCTCCCGACGACATCCTGGGACACCGGGCCATCGCCAGGGCGCTGGAAGACACCGGCGTCCGGGTAGCCACCGGCGAGCACGTGCACAACCGGGTGATGTTCAAGCAGTACCTGCAGGCCGGGGCCCTCGGCTTCTGCCAGATCGACGCCTGCCGCTTAGGAGGGGTCAACGAGGTGCTGGCGGTGCTCCTGCTCGCGGCCAAGTTCGGCGTGCCGGTCTGCCCGCACGCGGGCGGGGTGGGGCTTTGCGAGTACGTGCAGCACCTCTCGATCTTCGACTACATCGCGGTCTCGGGCTCGCTGGAGGAGCGCTACTTGGAGTATGTAGACCACCTGCACGAGCACTTCCTGGACCCGGTGCGGATCCAGGGGGGCCGCTATTTGGCCCCTAAGGGCCCCGGCTACAGCGTTGCTATGAAACCGGAGTCGCTCGAGGCCTACACCTACCCCACGGGCAGCTACTGGCAAGGAGGTTTCCCATGAGCCCTTACCGCCTGCCCCCCCTTTCCGAACCCCCCAAAGCCCAGCCCGGCGAGGTCTATCTGGTGGCCAGCGGCGACCTGCGTCCCTCGGCCAACCAGACCTGCTGGCCGGCCCAGGAGGAGATGGAACGCAAGCTGGCGCAGGTCTTCACCGAGTACGGCTTCCGGGTCGTGCGGGCCCACCCCTACGACCCCGTCGAGCGCCACGGCTTCATCTCGAGCCAGAAGATGGGCATGGAGGTCTTCCAGCGCATCCCCCCCGAAGCCCCTTTGGTGGTGGCCGAGGCGGTCTGGCAGTACAGCCACCACGTCCTCCCCGGCTTGCGCGACCACCAAGGCCCCATCCTCACCGTGGCCAACTGGAGCGGGCAGTGGCCGGGGCTGGTGGGGATGCTCAACCTCAACGGCTGCCTCACCAAGGTGGGTGTGAAGTACAGCAGCCTCTGGAGCGAGGACTTCACCGACGCCTTCTTCCGGCGGGGGCTCAAGGAATGGCTCGAGACCGGCCAGATCAGCCACGACCAAAGCCACGTGCGCGACCTAGACCCCGCGCGGCTGCCGAGGGCCGAGCGGGAGCTGGGGGAGGCCCTGGCCAGGCAGCTTCGGCGCGAGAAGGCCATCCTGGGCGTCTTCGACGAGGGCTGCATGGGGATGTACAACGCCATCCTCGACGACGAGCTGCTAAATCCCTGCGGCCTCTACAAGGAGCGCCTGTCGCAATCGGCGCTGCTGGCCGAGATGCGGCGGGTGAGAGACGAGGAGGCCCGCGCGGCCTACCAGTGGCTTCTGGACCGGGGGATGCAGTTTAAGCTAGGCGACGACGAGGCCAGCGAGCTCACCCTTTCCCAGGTGCTCGAGCAGCTCAAGATGTACATCGCCGCCGTGCGCATGGCCCACGACTTCGGCTGCGACGCCATCGGCATCCAGTACCAGCAGGGCCTCAAGGACATGGCCCCGGCCTCGGACTTGGCTGAGGGCCTCTTGAATAACGTAGAGCGCCCGCCGGTCCTGAGCCGCGACGGCCGGGCGGAGCTCTACGCCAACCAAGCCCTGCCCCACTTCAACGAGGTGGACGAGGGCGCGGCGGTGGACGCGCTGGTGACCAACCGGGTCTGGCGGGCCATGGGCTTCGACCCGGCCACCACGCTGCACGACCTGCGCTGGGGCGAGCGCTACGTGGGGGATGGCCTGGACGCTTTCGTCTGGGTCTTCATGATCTCCGGGGCCGCTCCCCCCTCGCACTTCATCGGGGGCTACCGGGGGGCCGAGAGCCTGCGTCAGCCGCCCATGTACTTCCCCTTGGGGGGCGGAACCTTGAGGGGGGTGAGCAAGCCCGGCGAGATCGTGTGGTCGCGGGTTTTCGTGATGGAAGGAGCCCTGCACGTCGATCTGGGCCGGGCCACGGTGGTCGCCCTGCCCGAGGGGGAGACCCAGCGGCGCTGGCGGCTCACCACCCCAGAGTGGCCCATCATGCACGCGGTGCTGCACGGGGTGAGCCGCGACCAGATGATGGCGAAGCACAAGGCCAACCACATCCAGGTGGCCTACGCCCCTTCGGCGGCGGAGGCCGACCGGGCTTTGGCCGCCAAGGCGGCCATGTTTGCGGCCATGGGCCTCCGGGTACACCTGTGCGGGGAAGTGGGGTGGAGCGGTGAGTAAACCCGGCGATGAGGTTGCGTTGAGGGGTGGCCTACGCCTCACCCGGCTCGGCCTGGGCGTGGGCACCCTGGGGAGCCTGTTCCAGCCGGTCTCGGACGAAGCGGCCCAGGCCGTGCTGGAGGCGGCCTGGGAAGGGGGGATCCGCTACTATGACGCCGCCCCCTGGTACGGTTTCGGCCTGGCCGAGGAGCGGTTGGGCCACTTCCTGGCCGGTCGAATCGGATACGTGGTCTCGACCAAGGTCGGGCGCCTGCTGCGCGCGGGCGCACCGCCCCATCCCAGCCAATTTGATGCCAGGGGTGAGCCGGTCTTCAAGACGCCCTCGCGCCTGAACGTGGTCTACGACTACACCTACGACGGCTTCATGCGCTCGCTGGAGGAGAGCCTAGGGCGCCTGGGCCTCGACCGGGTCGACATTCTGCTCATCCACGACCCCGACGTGGCGGGACTGAGTGTGCGCGAGGTGATGGAGGGGGGGTACAAAGCCCTCTTCGAGCTCAGGGAGCAGGGCGTGGTGCGGGCCATCGGTGCGGGCATGAACCAGTGGGAGATGCTCCTCGAGTTCGCGCGCGAAGGCGACTTCGACCTGTTTTTGCTGGCCGGGCGCTACACCCTCTTGGAGCAGGAGTCCCTGCGGGAATTCCTCCCCCTGTGCGTCAAGAAGGGCATCGGGGTGGTCATCGGCGGCGTGTACAACAGCGGGCTTTTGGCCAACCCCCGGCCCGGCGCGCACTACAACTACGCCGAAGTCCCCACCCACGTGCTGCAGCGGGCCCTGCGCATCCAGGCGGTGTGCCATCGGCACGGGGTGCCCTTGAAGGCCGCGGCCATCCAGTTTCCCCTGGGCCACCCGGCGGTGGTCTCGGTGCTCACCGCCGGCCGAACCCCCGAGCAGCTCGAGGAGAACCTCTCCATGTTCCAGATCCCCATCCCCCAAGACCTCTGGGCCGAGCTCAAAGCGGAGGGGCTCTTGGCCGAGGCAGCCCCGGTCCCCACCTGAAGAAGGAGGTTCCATGGCAGGAAGGCTCGCTGGCAAAACCGCCTTGATCACCGCCGCCGGCCAGGGCATCGGCCGGGCCACGGCCGAGCTTTTCATCCGGGAAGGAGCCCGGGTCGTCGCCACCGACCTCCACCCCGGGTTACTCCAGGGGCTCCCTTGCCGCACCGAGCGGCTCGACGTGACCGACCGTTCGGCTATCTTCGCGCTCATAGGCGCGCTCGAGCGCCTGGATGTGCTGGTCAACGTGGCCGGCTACGTCCACCACGGCACGATCCTGGAGTGCGGCGAGGAGGACTGGGACTTCTCCTTCGACCTGAACGCCCGCTCGATGTTCTGGACCATGCAAGCCGCCATTCCTAAGATGCTCGAGCGGCGGGGCGGGGCGATCGTCAACCTCTCCAGCGTGGCCTCCTCGCTCAAGGGGGTACCGAGCCGCTTCGTCTACAGCGCCACCAAGGCCGCGGTGATCGGCATGACCAAGGCGGTAGCCGCCGACTTCGTCACCCAGGGTATCCGCTGCAACGCCATCTGCCCCGGCACCATCGACTCCCCCTCCTGGAGGGAGCGGGTGGCCGAACAAGCCCGCCGCAGCGGCCAGAGCGAGGAGACGGTGCGCCAGGCTTTCATCGCCCGGCAGCCCATGGGCCGGGTGGGCCGGCCCGAGGAGGTGGCCCAGCTGGCCCTCTACCTGGCCTCGGACGAGTCGGCCTTCACCACCGGGGCGGTGTACGTCATCGACGGCGGCTGGAGCATGTGACATCCTCCCCACCCTCCCGCCAAGGCGGGGCGTCCGCAAAAGGAGTTCTGTGAGCATGGTCATCGATGCCCACCAGCACTTCATCTACCCCAGCCGGATCCACTACCCCTGGCTGGAGGAGGAGGCCCTCTCCCCCATCCGGCGCGACTTTACTCCGGAGGACTTGCAGCCTCTGCTGAGGGAGAGCGGGGTGGAGCGGACCATCCTGGTACAGACGCGCTCGAGCCTCGAGGAGACCCACTTCTTCCTGGAGATCGCCGCCCAGAGTGGCTTCGTAGCCGGGGTGGTGGGTTGGGTCAACCTGACCGACCCCAGCGTGGGCGAGGTTCTTGACGAGGTGCTGGCCTCCCCCCACGGGCGCTACCTGGTGGGCCTGCGCCACCAGGTCCACGACGAGGAAGACCCCTGCTGGCTCCTCCAAGACGCCGTGCAGCAGGGCCTGGAGGAGCTGGGACGGCGGGGGCTGGTCTACGACTTCCTCACCCGCACCCGCGAGCTGCCAGCCTGTCTCGAGACCGCCCGCGGCCATCCGGAGGTGCGCTTTGTGGTCGATCACCTGGCCAAGCCGAACATCCGGGAGGGGCAGTGGGCGGAGTGGGTGGAGCGCCTGGCCCCTTTGAGCGAACTCCCCAATGTATGGGTCAAGCTCTCCGGCTTGGTCACCGAGGCCGACTGGCAACGCTGGCGCCCCCAGGACTTGAGGCCCTACGTCCAGGAAGCCCTCCGGCTCTTTGGACCGGAGCGCTGCCTGTTCGGCAGCGATTGGCCGGTCTGCCTCTTGGCCGGAAGTTATGCCGAGGTCAAAGGGGCCTTGGAAGCTATCTTAGAGCAAAGCGGCCTCGAGCGGGCTAGCGCGGAGTGGAAGGGGATCTTCGGCACCAACGCGGCTACGGTCTACAGGGTCACCTCGTGAGCGAACCCGCGGTAAACTCCCGCCCCAAGAGCCCTCTCCAGGGAGGACGTGGCGGTGAAATCCCGCGTCCTGAGCTCGAGAACCTTGCCCCAGGTCTCATCGGGAAACCCCGGGGAAGCGGTGACCGACCAAGGGGCTCAGGATGGCATCGGCCTGACAAGACCGTGCCCGGGGTACACCCGGGTGGCCCCCTTCTCCCGCAGGAGCCTCCAGCTCGCCAGGGCCACAGGATGGTCGAAAGCATGGGCTTCCGGCGGGAGGTCCCCGGTGAAGGCCCCATCGTCGAGCCCACATTCCGCACCCCCCTCACTCCAGGAGGTAATATCGCTCCACCCTCAGAAGCCGCACCACCTTCTCATGGTCAGGGGAGAGGTTGAGCACCAAGACCCTGCCCTCAAGCACCACCAGGCGGACCCACATGAAGTACTGGAACATCCACCGCAGGGTGGGCCTC
>NZ_QKOB01000018.1 GCF_003226535.1 Meiothermus sp. Pnk-1
TTTCAATGTCCCCTAGCCGATTTCTCGGCTTGCGCGAACCCCCCTGGGTTTTGGTGCTTGCTTGGGGTTCGCGCAACTTCAGACTACCAAAGGAACTCCGGGAAACGCAGAGCCTCTAAGAGGACGATCTCCTCTACGACTACAAACACCTCCTCAAGCTCTGGTGCAGACCTCGAGGAGCCAGCCCCCTCTTCCTGTTCGCACCTGTGGTGAGCCTGCTCGGCGTGGGGCTGTTGTATCTGCTGCTCACCGATCTGCTCTTCGCGCTGGCGGTCCTGTACGCCCGGGCTTACTGCCAGGTAACGGAGTTCGCTCCGTCGATCGAACTACCCGGGTGGGGGTTGACAAGGTATAGCTTGGGTGTTAGCGTTTGAGTTAACGTTAACTCAAAAAGTTAATCGCATAAGGACGAAACATCATTATGTCTGACGAAAAGGTTACCCTGGCTCACGTCGCCCGCCTCGCCGGTGTCTCCATGATCACGGTGTCCAAGGTGCTCAACAACAAAGGGCGCATCTCCGAGGCGACCCGGGCGCGGGTTCTCCAGGCAGCCAGCCAACTCGGCTACGTAGCCAACACCGCCGCTCGCAGCTTGCGGGGGCGCCCCACCCAGATCCTGGGGATGGTCATACCTGAACTGGTGAGCCCCTACTTTGCCGAGGTGGCACGGGCTGCGGCAGATGCGGCCAGCCAGATGGGCTACGATCTGGCCGTCTTCACCACCTCGCGTGACCCGGAGCGCGAGCGCGAACGGGTGGGCACCCTGCTAGGGGGGCTGGCCGATGGGCTGGTGTTTGTGGTTCCCATTGGAGCGGCGGGCTTTTTGGCTACCCTCGAGCGCAGCCGTGCCCCAGTAGTGCTGGTCAACCACTTCGGCCCCCCCACCCACCTCCCGGTGGTGCGTGCCGATAGCTTTGAGGGCTCTTTGGCCGCTGTGCGGCACCTGATGAACCTGGGCCACCGGCGTATCGGCTTCGTTACGGGAGCGGCTCACTCCAGCCAGGCTGCCGAGCGCCTACGGGCCTACCGGGAGTGCATGATGGCCGCCGGGCTATGGGACGAGCGGTTGGTGCGGCCTGGGGACTTTACCCAGCAGCGAGGGGTGGAGGCGGGGCATGAACTCTTAAGCCTCGAGGACCCCCCCACAGCCATCTTCGCGGCCAGCGACCTCACCGCTTTTGGGGTCATTACCGCGGCGCGCTCCCGTGGGCTGCAAGTGCCCGAAGGCCTCTCGGTAGTCGGCTTCGACAATATCCCTGCCGCTGCCCATTCTCACCCCAGCCTGACCACCGTGGCCCACCCCATTCCAGCAATGGCCCAGGCCGCTGTGGAGCTCATCGCCCGGGCGATGGCTGGGGAAAAACTGCAAGACGTGCTCATAGAGTTCCCCAGCGAGCTGGTGGTTCGGGGCTCGAGCGCCCCTCCCCCAGCGCCGAATAACCGGAGGAAAAGCCGATGAATCCTGCCTACCCCAGCAACCCCGCCCCTCCACAACGCCCGGGCTTAAAGCGCCTGGCCCGCTTGGTTTGGCGCCACCGAATCCTCTACCTCATGCTTCTGCCCGGCCTACTGTATTTTCTTATTTTCCGCTACTGGCCGCTGTGGAACGCCCAGATCGCCTTCCGCGACTTCCAGCCCACCCTAGGGGTGTGGGGTAGCCCGTGGGTGGGGCTGCAACACTTCCTCGAGTTCTTCCGCTCCTACTATTTCGGCCAGCTCCTGGCCAATACCCTCGTCATCAGCCTGGCCAAGATCGCGCTGGGCATCCCCCCCGCGATCCTCTTGGCCATCGCCCTGCACGAGACCGGCCGCCGTTTTCTCGCGCGGGTGGTACAGACCGTGAGTTACCTACCGCACTTTCTATCGTGGGTCATCGTCTACGGCATCTTGCTGGCCATGCTCTCGCCCAGCGAGGGGCTCGTCAACAGCGGGCTGCGGGCGCTGGGGCTCGAGCCGGTGCCCTTCCTCACCTCTACCGCCACCTTCCAGCCGGTGGTGGTGCTCTCGGAGGTTTGGAAGGAGACGGGGTGGAGCGCGATTTTGTTCCTGGCCGCCCTGCTCTCCATCAACCCTGCCCTCTACGAGGCTGCGGCCATCGACGGAGCCTCACGCTGGCAGCAGGTGCGCCATATCTCCCTTCCCGGGATGATGGACGTGCTGGTGCTGGTGGTGTTGCTGAAAATCGGCAGCATCCTCGACGCGGGGTTTCAGCAGATCTTTGTGCTGTATTCACTGCCCGTCTATAGCGTGGGGGACATCATCGACACCTGGGTCTACCGACAGGGCATCCAGAATTTCCAGTTCAGCTTGGCCACGGCGGTGGGTCTGTTCAAGGGGGTCATCGGTCTGGTGCTGATTGTTGTGGCCAACCGCTTGGCGCGGCGCTTCGTAGGCAGCGGGTTGTACTAGGAGGAAGCTGTGAAAAGAGCGATCTCTCGCAGCGACCGTTTGTTCGAATGGGGAATCGACGCGTTCTTGATCGGGGTGCTGGCAGTGACCCTGATACCCATGTGGTACGTGGCGATGGTCTCGCTGCTGCCTTTTGGCAAAAGCCCCAGCCTGTTCCTGCCGCCGTGGGAATGGTCCTTTGCGGCCTATGCCCAACTCATCTTTCAACCGACCATCTGGCGAGCTGCTCTCAACAGCATCTTGCTGACCTTTGGCGGAGTGGCCATCAGCCTGACGCTCACCGTCATGGCCGCCTATCCACTTTCCCGGCGGGATTTGCCCGGTAGGGGCTTCATCGTGGGCCTGATCCTCTTCACCTTCTTGTTCAATGCCGGGTTGATCCCCACGTTCTTGGTGGTCAAGGATCTGGGGTTGCTCAACAGCTACTGGGCGGTACTGCTCAACGGAGCGGTGAGCGTCTACAACCTGCTGGTGATGAAAAGCTTCTTTCAGAGCCTGCCGGAGAGCCTCGAGGAGGCTGCCCGCATCGACGGGGCCAACGACTGGCAGATCCTGCGGCACGTGGTGTTGCCTTTATCTCGGCCCATCCTCCTGACCATCGGGCTGTTTTATGGCGTGGCCAACTGGAACAACTTCTTCGAGCCTATCCTCTTTCTCTCCGACCGTAACCTCATGCCCCTACCGGTGGTGCTGCGTGACATCCTTACCGGCCTCAACGTAGCGGAGTACGTCGAGGGTGGAGCGGCTCAGGCTGCTCCGGCGGAAGCTTTGAAGATGGCGGCTGTGGTCCTGATCACGCTGCCCATGCTCTTGGTGTACCCATGGATCCAGCGCTATTTCACCAAGGGCGTGCTCCTGGGCAGCGTGAAGGAATAGGAGGTAGCGATGCGCATTGGTTTTAGGATCTTGCTTTCCTTGATAGCTTGCAGCGGCCTGGTACAGGCCCAGGCCAACCTCACCGACCTTAGTGTGGCCCTGTATGCGGCCAACCCCGAAGCGCCCGCCCCCCCGGCCAACTGGGAGGTCTACCGCACCGTGCGGGATAAGCTGGGCATCAACCTCAAGTTCACCATGCTGCCCACCGGGGCCGACGGCGACAACCGCCTGGGGGCGCTGGCGGCGGCCAACGACCTGCCCGACCTCTTCGAGGTGCGCAGCCTGGCCCTCTTCGACCGCCTGGTGCAGCAGGGCCAGCTCGCCCCGGTGAATAGCCTCTTCCCCTTGATGCCCAAACGCGCCGCCGATCGCTACGGCGACGCCAAGCGTAACCTGCTGGTCACCAGCAACGGCCAGATCTACGGCTTTTTGGAACCCGTAACCCTGAGCCGCCAGTACGGCATCTGGGTACGCAAGGATTGGCTCGACAAGTTGGGACTCAAACCCCCCGCCACCCTCGAGGAGTTCTTCGAGGTGGCCAAGGCTTTCACCGAGCGCGACCCTGACGGCAACGGACGCAACGACACCTACGGCTTTGGCGGGGTGATTGACTTCGATACCGCCGGCATCCTGCCGGGCCTGGGCCTGGGCAACCACTTCCAGTGGGTCTACGGCGCTTACGGCGTAGCGGGTACCTGGAACTATAACCCCAAGGCCTTTGCCGCCAACGTGCGCGAAGCCAATTTCCGCAAGGCCACCGAGTACATCCGGCGGCTTGTCGAGGCCAAGGTCATCGACCCGGACTGGGCCACCATGCGCCGGGCCGACCTGCGCACCCGCTGGCAACAGGGCCGTTACGGGATGTTTTTCGAGAGTGTAGGCGGCCTGCAGGCGGGTTTGCAGAACTTCCATGCCAACAACCCCAACGCCGAACTGCTCCTGCTGCCGCCGCCTAAGGGCCCCGAGGGCAAGAGCTCCATGGGCACCTACTCCTCGGCGGGGTGGCTGTATGTGGTCTCCAAGCGGGCTATGGACGCTGGTAAGGGAGCGGCCATCGCCCGCTTCCTCGAGTGGGCCCATAGCGGTGAGGGCTACTTCCTGCTGGGCTGGGGCCGCTACAAGACCGACTACACCCTGCCCAACAACGTGCCTACCGTCAACACCCAGATCCCCATCAGCGTGCGCGGGAGCTACACCCAGATGCGCTGGTTGGCCTTCAACGGTAACCCCCTGGAGATGCGGGGCCGCTACCCCGAGATCAGCGTCGGCGGGCGCAAATACGTGATGTACCAGCTTATGGCCCAGGCCCAGCGCCAGGGCAACTGGATTGACCGCACCGGCGATCTCATCGTCAAGGCGGCCCCCAACCAAGCTGACCTCGAGCGTTACGTCTCGGAGAACCTGGTGCAGTTCGTCCTGGGTCAGCGGCCCATCAACGACTCGAGCTGGAACCAATTCCTGAGTGGCCTGCGCAATGTCCGTTTCGAGCAGTACGAGGCGGCAGCCGAGAAGGCGTTGCGGGAAAGCGGATACCTGAAGTGAAGCCGAGGTGCCTGATGCGATACTTTCACACCATCCCCCAAGGTCCGGGCCTCCAGGTCCTAGCCGACGAGGCCTGCAAGCTTCTGGCTTTCGCCAAGCTCAACCTCGAGGCCGGCCAGAGCTACACCGGCCATACCGGCGGGCGCGAAGTGCTGCTGGTAGCCC
This sequence comes from Meiothermus sp. Pnk-1, assembly GCF_003226535.1. Lineage (NCBI taxonomy): Bacteria > Thermotogati > Deinococcota > Deinococci > Thermales > Thermaceae > Meiothermus > Meiothermus sp. Pnk-1. The sequence continues at coordinate 4,993 of NZ_QKOB01000018.1, forward strand.
TTTCCGGCCTGGCCGAGGTCGAGGTGGGGGGGCGGGTGTTCGCGCGGGTGGGGGGAAGGCCCAACGTATTCGCGGGCAACCCCCACAGCGTCTACCTGCCCAAGGGCCAGTCCTACACGGTGCGGGCCCATACCCGTTTCGAAGCCGCCCTGCCTTCAGCTCCCAGCGACCTCGAGACCGAGCCCTACGAGATTCGTCCGGAGCAGGTCAACACCGGAAAGTGGGGAACCCTGAACTTTACCCGCCACTTCCGCGAGATCCTGGTCGAGCCCGACGGACGCCCGGCCAGCCGCCTGATCGTGGGCGAAACCCTCACCCCCAGCGGCAACTGGAGCACCTATCCCCCGCACAAGCACGAAGTCGCACAGGGGGGCGAGGTCTTCCACGAGGAGATGTACTACTTCCGCATCTCTTCCCCGGAGGGCTGGGGACTCACCCGCCACTACAGCCCCGAGCGCGGCTACGACCAGACCTACGTGGTGAAGGATGAAACCCTGCTCTCCATCCCCCACGGCTACCACACCTACGCCAGCGCTCCCGGCTACACGGGCTACTACCTGTGGTTCCTGGCCGGTGACGGGCGGCGGCAGGGGGTGCGCTTCGACCCCGACCTGGCCTGGGTGCAGAAGACGGTAGGGATGGTTTAGGGCACAACGTGGCCATCGGGCATAGCAGAGGAGGATTGAGGGTGGAGATGTTTTCGATCCAAGGTCAGGTGGCCCTGGTCACTGGCGGGGCGGTAGGCATCGGGCAGGCCATCGCCATCGGCCTGGCCCAGGCTGGGGCCGACGTGGCCATCGTCACCCCTACGGCCGACGCCCACCAGACTCAGCAGGCGGTGGAGGCTGCCGGGCGACGTTTTCACGCCGTGCGTGCAGACTTGATGAAGCCGGAGTCGGCGGCGTGGGTGGTCGCCGAGGTCGAGGCTGCGCTGGGGCCCATCGGCATCCTGGTCAACAACGCCGGCATCATCCGGCGGGAGTGGGCCGAGTACTTTAGCGATACCGACTGGCAAGACGTGATCGAGCTAAACCTCAACGCGGTGTGGCGTATGTCGCAGACCGTAGGCCGGGGGATGCTGGAGCGTGGAAGGGGCAAGATCATCAACATCGCCTCGCTCTTGTCCTTTCAAGGAGGCATCCGGGTACCCTCGTACACCGCCTCCAAGCACGCCGTGGCGGGCCTTACCAAGGCTCTGGCCAACGAGTGGGCGGCCAAAGGGGTCAACGTCAACGCCATTGCGCCGGGCTATATCGCCACCGACAACACCGCAGCCCTGCGGGCCGACCCCGAGCGCTCGAGGCAGATCCTCGAGCGCATTCCCGCTGGCCGCTGGGGCGAGCCTTCGGACCTGGTAGGCGCGGCGGTCTTCCTGGCCTCGCCAGCTTCCGACTACGTCAACGGCCACATCCTGGTGGTGGACGGGGGGTGGATGGCCCGCTGAGGAGGAAGATGGAGGTTCAGGGTTTTCGTCACGAGCTGGCTCGGGTACGGGTGGTGGGGGTGCTGCGGGCCCCGTCGGCCCAGGCCGCGGTGGAAGCCGCCCTGGCGGCGGTGCGAGGGGGCCTGCGGGCCATCGAGCTCACCTTCACCACGCCGGGGGCGCTCGAGGCCTTGCACGACCTGCGCGAACAACTGCCCAAGGGGGTGCTGCTGGGTGTGGGCACGGTGACGAACGCAGCGCAGGGGCGGGCTGCGCTCGAGGCGGGCGCGCAGTTCCTGGTCAGCCCCCATCTGGGTGAAGAGTTGCTGGAACTGGCGCGCGAAGCACGGGTACCCTACGTGCCGGGCGTGCTCACTCCCACCGAGATCGCGCGGGCTAGGAGCCTGGGGGCCGAGGTGATCAAGGTTTTTCCCGCGGGCTCGAGCGGGGGAATCCCCTACCTCAAGGACCTGCTGGGGCCTTTCCCCGACCTCCAGATCCTGGCCACTGGGGGGATTAAGCCCGGTGAAGTCCCGGCCTATCTCCAAGCCGGAGTGCTGGCGGTGGGCCTGGGCTCGAACCTCTTCCCCAGGGCCGCGCTCGAGGGCGGCGACTGGGAGGGTGTGGAGGTCGCCACCCGCCGGGCACTGGAGGAGGCGGGTGTGGCATGAAGAAGCTGGATCTGATCGGCCTGGGCGAGTGCATGGTGGAGTTCTTCGCCGAAGAGCCTTTGGCCCAAGCCCGCCGCTTTACCCGCTCCTTCGGCGGAGACGTGCTCAACGCCCTGGTAGCCGCTTCCCGGTTGGGCTCACGTGCCGGATTTGTCACCCGGGTGGGCAACGACCCTTTCGGATCCGGATTGCTAGCGGCCTGGCAGGCGGAGGGCATCGACACTTGCTGTGCTCCCCTGGTCGAGGGCGAAAACGGGGTCTACTTCATCAGCCTGACGGAGCAAGGCGAACGTGAGTTCACCTACCGACGCTGGGGCAGTGCCGCCTCTCGGATTACCCCCGAGGACCTCGAGCCCGAGTACCTGGCTTCGGCCGCCATGCTACTGCTTTCGGGAATTACCCAGGCTCTCTCGCCCTCGGCCCAGGCCACTGCGCTCCGAGCCGCCGAGCTGGCCCGCTCGAGCGGGGTCTTAGTGGCCTATGATCCCAACTACCGCCCGGCCTTGTGGGATAAGCGCGGCGGGCTGGAAGCCGCTCGACAAGCTTTCCTGGAACTTGTGCCTTACGTGGACGTGCTTCTGCCGAGCTTCCCCGCCGACATGGCGTTGTTGGACACGGAGTGCCTCGACCCTCTCGCAGCCCTACAGGCTCTGAGTCATCATGTTCCAAAGGTTGGGCTCAAAGTCGGCTCTGAAGGGGCCTGGCTGGGTTGGGCGGGCCAGTTCCTGCACGTTCCTCCGGCTTTACCCCGGCATGTCCGCGACACCACCGGGGCGGGGGATGCCTGGAATGGGGTCTTCCTGCACAACCTCTTGCAGGAAACCCCACCTTTTGAAGCCGCCGCCCGGGCCAACCGCCTGGCCGCGGCCAAGCTGGCCTACAGGGGGGCCATACCCCCTAAACCCTGGCCACTGGACACACAAAGCGTCAACTGAGGGGTTTGCATGCAGTTCAACGGTGAATGGGAAACGGTTGGGCCAGGTGTCGAGCGTCGCCTGGTGGCCTTAGGTAAACGTATGATGGCGGTGCGGGTTCGCTTCGCCAAAGGCGCAGTCGGCGCTCTACACGCGCACCCGCACGAGCAACTGACCCAGGTCCTGAGCGGACGCTTTCGCTTCCAGGTAGGGGAGGAGGTGCTCGAGGTTGCTGCCGGTGATCTCTTGTGCATTCCCGGTGGCCTCGAGCACGGCACTCAGGCGTTGGAGGCAGGGGAGTTGCTGGACATCTTCTCTCCCCTGCGCGAGGATTTGCTAGGTGGCCCTACCGCCAGCCCGGAGTAAGGAGACCAGATGCGTCAGTTTCGCGATCCCCGAACCGGCCGGCTCATCACCCAGCTCACCGACCGGGGCAACAACGTGCATCTCTACTTCACCGAGAACTCCTTCGACCTCACCCGTCCCGAGATCATCTTCCGCTCCGACCGGGCTTCTAAACACCAGCGTGCTCCGCACGAAAACCCCCATTACAACCTCTTCCGCCTCAACTACCACACCGGCGAAATCACCCAGCTTACCGACGAGGATTATCCCGTCGGCAGCGTTACCAAGACCCCCGACAGCGAGCTCGTGGTCTACCTCACCGCAGGGAAGGTCAAGCTCCTGGATACCCGTACCGGGAAAATCCGCGTGCTTTACGAGGACGACGGGGGCTACAACCTCTACTCCCCCTCGATCAGCCCCAACCGCCGCTACGTGGGCTTCGCCCGCAACGAGCGGGTGCAGGCCGTCAACACCAACGTCAACTACGGGGGCTTCAAGGAAAGCTTCTACCAGATTAAAGACGGGCGCATCACCCTAGCCCGCACCGACGGCTCGGGCTGGTTCGACGCCTACTGCGACACCCACTGGCTGGGGCACTTCCAGTTCTCTCCCGACGATCCTACCCTGGCCATGTTCTGCCACGAGGGTCCCTGGAACCTGGTCACCCAACGCATCTGGCTGCTCGATCTAGTAGCCCGGCGGGTCCGGCCTATCTTCCGCCAGGATGAACCGGACTCGGTGGGCCACGAGTTCTGGACCCACGATGGACTCATCTTCTTCGATAACCGCGGGCCTGGTCATGACGGCACCATCACCTCGGGCAAAACCCAGGCGGTGGTGAGGGAGTCTACTCCGAGCGACTTCCGCCCCTATGTGGGCCTCGTAGACCGCGATGGACAGTTGGTACGCCAAATAGCGATGCCCTATTACTGCAACCACTACCACGCCAACCCCTCCAACACCTTGCTGGTCGGTGACGACGCGGATTGCTTGGTACTCATCGATATCTCTGGGGAGAAGGCGAGCCTGGAGGTGTTGTGTGAACACGGCACCTCCTGGTACACCCAGGCCAGCCACTGCCACCCCACCTTCAGTTGGGATGGGAAACGCATCCTCTACGCCTCTGACCGGGGCGGGCAGGTCAACCTGTACCTGCTCGAGCTTTGAGCACGCATCCCGCCTACCCTGCCCGGCGGTAGCGACACACCTGCGCGCCGGTGCTCGCCTGTTTGGCGGAAATGAGCTCAAACGGCAGCGGCTCGGCCATGGCCGGAAAGAGCTTCTTGCCGCTGCCGATGACCAGGGGCACGACCGTGAGCACCAGCTCGTCCACCAGATCGGCAGCCAGGAGCGACTGCACCATCGTGGGGCTGCCGTAGACGTAAATGTATCCGCCCGGCTGCGCCCGCAGGTCGGCCACGGTCTGCAGAAAGTCCTTGCCGCGGATGATCGTCGTAGGGTGCCAGGTGATGTCTGCCTCGGTGAGCGTGTCGGAGACCACGTACTTTTGCACGCGGTTGATCCAGTCGGCGAAGGCGAATCCGGACTGGCCCGGCCACGCCGCAGCGGAGACGAGGTACGTGCGGCGTCCCTGCAAGAGCGCATCGCTCTGCGCCGCGAGCTCGCCGAACGTCCCACCCATGACCTCGGGGTCGAAGTACTTTCCCATCCAGCCGCCGTGGGCGAAGCCGCTTGCCGTGTCCTCCGGCGTCGGATTGGGCGCTTGAATGACCCCGTCGAGGCTGATGAATTCGGTAATGAGCGTTTTCATGATTTCTCCATGAGACTATGGGATCTGTGCCAGCTAACCCGTCTTAAGCCGCGTTACAAAGGCGCGCCAGATTGGGACTTGTTGTTTTGCCTTTGTCTTACGCAACAACACACCTTTTGACTGTCTCCCACGTGCGGGTGGTCTGTTCTTTGCCAAAGGTCTTTTCCAATAAACTCATGAATACGGGTCCCTTGGGGTGAGGAACATAACTGGTAAATGCTTCCAGTCCCTGCACTTCGTGAATGGTGGCACCTTCATATTCTATGGGCAATTTCAGTTTTGCATCTGCCGGCTTCCACAAAAACGTCACGACCCGTTTGGCGCCTGCACGAACCTTGTGCTTGCCGAACGGATCTGAAGCAAGCAAGTTTTGCAAATGCTCCACCGACCGTACCGTAACCGGAAAACCGCGACCCATCTGCTGCTGAAGTTGTGCTTCAATTTCTTTTGCAATGGCTGCCTCATTACGGACAGAGGCATTGAAAGCCACGTTGCCGCTGGAAAGAATGGTTTTTACCTCCGTAAAGCCGGCAGATTCCATGCATCGCTTCAGGTCGGCCATCTTTAGGTTCATGGGGCTTACACCCCGGAGAAAAGCTAGATATCTTGGCATAGCATCATTTTTATCTATGATAATCAATGCTCTTGGATTTCAAACAACAGGACTTTTGTTCAAAACTGCATGTTTTTCAACCGTGTGCGCTGCGTGGTCATTCTCCGCATTAGTGGATCGTCTTGACGAGGCCGCCGTCGATGATATAGTCCGAGCCGGTAATCATCGCGGCATGGTCGGAGGCCAGGAAGACGATCAGATGCGCGATTTCGTGCGGCTCGGCGAAGCGACCAAGCGAGATGCCGCGCTCCCTAGCGAACGCGCGCATGGCTTCCTCGCCTTCGGGCAGCCTCCCCACCCACATGTCGGTTCTCGTCGGTCCCGGCGACACGGTGTTGAAGCGCGCGCCCTGCGAAGCGTAGGCTTCGGCGAGGTTTTTCGTTAGATTCGTCACCGCGGCTTTCGCGGCGCTGTAGGCGATCAGATACGGGTTCGGCATGATCGCATTCATGGTGGATACATTGACGACACTGCCGCCGTTCTTGCAAAGATGAGGCAGCGCCGCGCGTGTCACGCGAACCACGCTCATCAGGTTCACTTCAAGCATTTCGCGCCATTCGCTGTCCGTCAGCGCCGTAAAGCCGGCTCCCCTCGACGGGTCGATCGCGCCGATATTGTTCACAAGGATGTCCAGCTTGCCAAACCGGTCCACCGCTTCGGCGACCGCCTGTTCGGCTCCCGCTTCGGATGCCGCATTGACCGGAACGTGGACGACCCGCCAGGCAGACGACAGTTCATTCAGCCCATCCGACCTGCCGTGATCCAGCTCCCTAAACTTAGACACCTTTACCCTGCCTCCCGTGTGATGTCCTCAAGGTCTTTCCCCAGCGCCTCCTCCATCACCTCCCTCGGCGTCCGGTAGCCCAGCCCCGAGTGCAACCGGCTCCCGTGGTAGTAGCGTAGGCGCTCCTCTTGGTGTTTCCCTATCGGGGAAGCAGCCACCACCTCCTTTAGCTCTCCAAGGCTTTTGGCCTCCAAAAACTGGTCCCGCCCCTCCCCCTTGAACCGGGCAAAAAAGCTCTCCACCATCGGATTGCCCTTCGCCCCCCTAAGGCTGTAGGAAAGCCGCTGCCCGTCCCAGAGAAGAAGCGTCCCCACCCAGTCGTGGCTCAGAAAAGGACCCCCCTGGTCGTGGTGCACCAGGGCCTTAGGGAGCTCCCCCGTCACCTCCTGAATCCACGCCTTGGCCCGTTCCCAAACCCCTAAGGCCAGCTCCGCCGAAGGGGACGGCCCCAGACCAAAGGCCACCACCGTCCGCGTCCTGTGGTCCAGGATGGGCACGAACCAGGCCTTCCCTCCCCGGTAGGGCAGCAAGGTGAAGTCGGTGTACAGGAGTTCAAAAGGCTCCGGTTCCCTCTGCCTGAGAAGGAGGGCCCTCAGGTCTGCCCTGTCCCCGGCCAGAAGCACAATCTGCAGCAGGGGGTTGGGCTTGGGTCTCCGGGCGGTGCGCCTCAGGGAGAGGTGGAAGTCCTGCAACAGGCGGTGGACCCGTTTGTGGTTCACCGGGATGCCCTTCCTGTGGAGTTCCTGGGTGACCCGGCGGTAGCCGTACTCGGGGTGCTCCAGCAAGATCTCTTCGATGGCCCTCTTGAGGCGGAGGTCTTCCTCCTCCCGCTTCCGGTCCGCCGCCACCTTCTGCTTCTGGTAGTAGTACCAGGTGGCCCGGGGGATCTCCAGGGCGCTAAGGACGATGGGCAGGGGGGCCAAACCCTGGACCAGCGCCTCGCGGGCCAGGTTGCCCGGTTGGTCGAACCTTCCGTACGCACAAGGCCGCCAGCAACGAAGCGGCGACCAGAACCCCCAGCACCGCGTCGTAGCTGCCTGCAACTCCGTGCAGCAGCCCTGCGCCGATAGGTCCCAGGCCCTGGGTGAGCGAGACCACCAGGCTGATGCCCCCGTTGATGCGCCCGTAGCTCTCGGAGCCGTAGAGCTCGGCGACGAGCCCGGCCCTGGCCAGGGTGCCCGCGCCGTTGCTCATGCCGTAAAGCAGCACGAAAGCCCACACCCCCAGCTCGCCGGGGACCAGCAGCAGGGCCAGCGAGCCCAAGGCCTGGCAGAGCATCACGCCCAGCGTGGCACCGTAGAGCGACCAGCGCTGGCTGCCGGGCAGGAAGAAGGCTCGCCCCAGGAGCTGTACCAGCCCGATCGAGCCTACCGCCGCCGCCGTGAAGGCTGGGCTGTAGCCGCGCTCGAGCAAGAGCGGCACCCCGTGCGCTCCAATGGCGGCAGTGGTCAGCCTTAAGAGGGTAAAGGCGGTGGCCAGCCACCAGAAGGTGGCACCTGCGAAAGCGGCCCGGGCGCTCACGCTGGCTTCGGGAAGCTTTACTCCGGGGTCGCTTTCGCCGTCGGGCCACTGACCCAGATCCTGGGGGCGGCGGCGCACGACGGCGTGCAGGGGCAGGGTGAATAGCCCGAAGATCAGGGCCAGGACCACCAGGGCACTACGCCAGCCCAGGTTTTCAACCAGCAGCGTTTCCAGCGGCACGAAGACGGTGCTGGCCAGCCCGGCCACCATGGTGATGACGAAGGTGGCCCGATGGCGCCAGCGGCGAAACCACACCGCAACCACCGTGAAGGCCACCTCGTAGAGCACCATGGCCATGGCCAGGCCCATCCCCACCCACACCCCATAGAGGGCGCCCAGGCTGTGCACCTGCGACCAGGCCAGCAGCATCAGGCTGCCCAAGAGCGAGCCCAGCAGCAAGAGGCTCCGCGCTCCCCGATGGTCCACCCAGTAGCCCACCGGGATCGCCATCAGCCCCGAGACCAACAGCCCCAGCGAGTAGGCCCCCGAGGTCTGGGTCCGGCTCCAGCCCAGTTCGGCCTCCATCGGCTTGACCAGCACGCCGAAGCCGTAGTAGAGGATGCCGTAGGAAATGGTCGTGGTCAGGGCCAGCGCCCAGACGATCCTCCAGCCGTAGAAGCACCTGGGGGCTGCGTGGGGGAGCATGGAAGTGTTGTACCCCATACTCAGCAGCAGCAGTCTCGAGCCGCCACCGGGAGTTCCTGGCTTGTCTCCACGGCTGGGCCACAACAGCCCGCTGCCCGTGCCCAGTCGGCAGCTTTGCAGGTCACGCCGGGCGGGGTGAGGCGCACTACCAGCTTCTCGCCCTCTACCTCGAGCCGCCCTACGTGGTAGCGCATGGCGGGGCGGGCTGGGTTGCCGTACTCGAAGCGCACCTCCGCCTCGCCCTCTACCGCCACCGAGGCCGCCACCCGGTTGTAGATGCTCAGGAACTTCTTCACCGGCATGAACTCGGGCTTGTCCTTGGGGCTGGGGTCCATCAGCTGCACTACCGTCTCGCGCCAGGCGTTGGCCTGCCCGCCGCAGTCCATGCTCTCGTAAGTAACGTTCATGATCTCGGTGACGTGGTAGCCGGGGGCTACGCGCTGGCCGGTGTCGTACTCGAAGACCAGGACCTTGTCGGGGTGCTGGGCGAGCTTTTGCAGAAACTCCTGGGTGTTCATTACGATCATCCTCCTTCTCAGGCCACGCAGCACGTAGCCTCAACGCAACACGCACCCCCAGCCGGGGTGGACTGGGCTCGAGACCCTGCAAAAGGCAGCTTCCCCAGCAGTACTGCCCAGAGCCTCTTTCCCTGGCGCGGTACGCCGCGCAGGCGGCAGACCTCCGCACACAGCTCCCGTTGCCGCTCTCTGACTAAGACCCACATCACCTGCTCATTCATCCGCTTCCTCCTTAGATCGAAACATCGAAATCTATCGATGTGTCTGGATAAAAAAATTCACCCTCCGATGCGGGGCAAGAAAGCCCGCAGCAGGGCGAAACCCTTGGGGTCGATACGGTAATACATCCACTTGCCGCGCTTTTCCCCGATCACCAGCCTGGCCGAGATCAGGCACTTCATGTGGTGGCTGACGGTGGGCTGGGAGAGCCCGGTGACGGCCTCGAGGTCGCAGGCGCAGACCCCGCCCTTGGGGCCGCAGCAAGGCCCGGTATCGTGGCTGGCCAGATAGGCTAGGATCTTGAGCCGGGCTGGGTCGCTGAGCGCTTTGAAGACCTGGGCTGCCGCCTCGATGCTGGCTTCCGGGGTGGGGGTGGGCTCGAGTTCGATTACCGGGGGCACCGTGCTCACAGTCATAGCCTAGAACAACACATTGATAAATGTCAATATGTTGTAGTCGGTCAACACATCTGAGACTCCCTGGGGACCGACTCCTCTTGCCTCATAGCCAGGAACTCTAGGGGAGCCGGCCCGGTGGGGTCGCTCACGGTTGTAGTGGTCCAGGTAGGCCTCAAGCTCCCGCTGGAGCGCAGAAAGCTGGGCAGGCAAGGGGCGGGTGTAGAACTCCTCCCTGAAGGTCCGCTGCATCCGCACAAGGTACGCTAACGCGTGACCCACGTGCCCGTTGAGCCTGGGGCTTCTGGGCGGTAGCACAAAGAGCCGCACGCCCAGGCGTCAGCAGGTCTCCGCTCGGTGTTTCCCCCTCCGGGGGAAAGCAGCAAACTCGGCCATGAACTCGCTCCCGCCGTCCACCTAGATGGCTTTGACGGGGAAGGGGGCTTGCGCAACCGGGTGAGCACGCCAGGTTGGCCGTGGCTTTGGTGTGGACTTCCGGTCGACGGCCGAGAAGGGCTGGATCGTCTCCCCAGGGCCCAAGCTCACGGGGAGGGTATCTACTTGGACAAGATCCCCGGGGTGGTTCACCTCGTATCCTCTGGGCCTCCCCAAGGTACGGGCCTGGCCCGTGACTTGGGCGTAGGGGCGCCAGGTCTTCGGTTTTACGCAGGCGGCGACCGGCTAGCGCCAGCCGCGCCGCGCGCAGCCGCCGCTCCCCGTGCACCAGCTCGAACCCCTCCTGCGTCGGGCGCACCGGGGAAGGTGAGCAGCACGGCGGGATCGAAGTAGCGCCGGGCCTGGAAGGGCGAGGGGTGAATGGCCTCCAGCGGCGGCATCCGGTCGGCAGGGGAGGCCGGCTCGAGGGCCGCCTTGCGCTGGGCCAGCTGCATGGCCTCGCGCAGGCTGGAGGTGTCGGGGTTGGGCTTGGCGCTCACGCGAGCGCCTCGACCTCCCGGGCCGCCGCCCGCCAGTTCCAGCCCCGGTAGAACTGCACCGGCACGCCCAGCTCGGCCGCCCCCACGAAGGCGGTGGAGCTGGTCCACTCGGTGGCGAAGACCGGGATCTGCTCCTGGGTCATGGCCTCGCGCACCTTCAGCGGCATGCCCGAGCCGGTGACCACCCGGTTGATCAGCACCGCGTAGAGCAGCCCGGGGTTGCGCCGCATGGCCCGGCGCACGCTCACCGCGGTGGCCTCGACCATGCGGCGTCACCGGGATGATGGCCAGGTCGGCAGCCACCAGCGCCGCCTCCATCAGCGGAGATCCCAGCGCGGGCGGCCCGTCGATCACCACCCAGCGAGGGCTTGTTCTCCGGGGCCCGCATGACCCAGCCCACCGCCGAGGCCGCCAGGTTGACCGCGGCCGTGGTCTTGCCCACCCCGCCCTTTTGGTTGACGCCGTACCTCCCATCGACGGGCCTATCTTGACACCCCTACGCCCCCTTTTTCTATAAGCGTCGCCGAGCCTGCTCGACGAGCCGCTCCAGGCGGCTGTCGAAGCTCAAGGGCTGGGGGTCCGACCAGGTGATGCGCGAGAAGTCAGGGTGCCCCGGGTTGAGCAGGTAGTGGAAGGCCCGGGGGACGACCACCGACGGAACACGAAGCACCGCCGAGTCCCCGCCCTCGACCCAGGCGTCGCCCAAGTCCTGGGTGGAGGCCGGGTGAGGAAGGGCGTTCCAGTCCGAGGGCAGGGAGGAGGGATGGAGTTCGAGCACGGATTCGGGGGGTAGGTGGACTTCAAAGTAAACGTAGGGCTCGCCAGGGCGGGAGTTGAGGGCGTAGGCGAGCCACTCCAGCATGGCCACTGCCAGGCTCTCGCTGGTGTAGACCACCCGGGTCCCGCGGCCGTTCCAGCGGCCAGGGTGCAGCGCAGCCCCCTCCCCCGAGAAGGCCGTGGCCGCGTGCTTGAGGGCGCTGACGCGCCAGACCACCAGCGGCGCGGCCATCACTGGACGACGCCGTGCTCGAGCCCGCCCAGCAGGTCGAGCACCGCCTGGTTGCCGGCCTCAGTCCGTGCGCACTCGAGGGGCTTGGCCTGTCCCAGGGCGGGGTTGGGCGTGTCGAGCCAACGCACGGCAGCCTCCCGACTGCCGTGGAAGCGGATGGCGGCGTCAAGCAGGTTGGCGATGCGGAAGAGGTGGTCGCTGAGGGCAGGGGATAGGGTAGCCCCGGCGCGCTGCAAAGTGCGCACGTTGACCCCCAGCAGCAGGGCTAGCTGCCGCTGGGGGAGCCCCAGGATCTCGCCGATGCGCTCGAGGGAGCGGCGGGGAAAGCCCTGGCGGGTGCGGTCGCTGAGGTCGGTCAGGCTGGAGGCCTCCAGGCTCAGCAGCTCAGCCACCGGGTGGTTGTGCCGCCGGTGGCGCGGGGGCGGGGTGTAGGTCGCGAAGGTCATGTGACAAGTGTCGCCTTAAAAGCGGCAAAGGTCAAGGCTCAGGGTCACGCAGGCGCGACCTCCTCCCACGCCCGCAGGGCCCGCTCCAGCGCGTCCGGCTCCCCCAGCGCCCAACGCGCCGCGTGCTGGAGCACCTCCACCACCGCCACGTCCTCGGGGAAGCCCACCTCGTTCCCCACGATGACCTGCGGGCCGTGGTTGGCCAGGGCCTCGAGGTAGGTGCGCGCCAGCATGGCCGGGAAGGTCTCCCCCGCCGCGTAGTCGGGCATGGGCACCTGCAACCGGCGTGCCGCGCCTAGCACCGGGTGGGGGACCAGCCCCTCCCCGCCGATCTCGTTGGAGGTGTCGACCACCACCACCTTGGGGCCGAGGTCCGCGGCCAGCTGGCGCACCACGTCGCGCAGGAAGGTGGTCTTGCCCACCCCCGGCGGGCCGATCACCAACACCCCGTCGGCCCGGCGCACGAAGGGCATCACCGCATCGGCCACCCCCTCCACCACCCGCGGGTCAGCCCGGCCAGGGTGCGGTAGCGGTCGCGGATGGCGCTGATGCGGTGCAGGGTGCCGCGAACCGAAGCGCGGCTCGAACCCGCCTGCATCTTAAAGGTGCCCCCGAATGAATTCGGGGGAGGACGTCACGTACTCGAGCGGGTCCCGACCCTTCGGCTCTCGGCGGCTTGCGCGGCCAGCTGCGCGGCCTGGCGGGCGCTGGCGAAGCTAGCATCGGCCAGGAAGCCCTCCGGCCCTACCCAGTCTCCGGCCAAGAAGAGGTTTTCTAGTCCCGCTACCCGTACGCCGGGCCGACCTGAAAAGCCCCCCGTTCGGGCGGTGGGTAGAGCCCCTATCGCTGCGATGCTGGGCAGGTACTGCCGTTTGAGCGTCACCCCGCGCCAGCCCGGCTGGGCCGCATCCAAGAGGCTTTCGAGCTCTTCTTCGTCGGCTTTAGGATCGCCCGGGCTGCGCGGGTCCAGCGGTTTGAAGGCGTAAACCAGCGCCCCACCTGGCGGCGCGACCCTGGAGAATAGCGACTGCACGCTCATGAATAGCGGACGGGTGAGGTCTTGCACGACCGCGTGCAGGGAGTTGGGAAGGCGCTCGAGGGCCAGCGCCAGCGAGGCCGCCCGGGCGGGTAGCAGGGCGTCTGTGACCGCACGGAGCTCCGGCAGACCGCTTTCCTCCATCAGCTCAGCCGCTTCTTTAGGGCTGGTGGCGAGGATGATCGCGCCGACCCCCACCCGGACACCGCTTCGCAGCCGGATACCCTCCACCCGGTCTTTGCGGTGCTCGATAGCCTCCACGCGGGTACCGGTCATCACCGTGGCCCCAGCCGCTACGGCTTTTTGCCGCAGCCCGTTGACCAGGCTCTGCCAGCCGCCATCGATATACACCACTGGGTGTTTCAGCAAGCGTTGCAGCTTGTCGATCAACACCTCGGCGCTGACCAGATCCAAGGCCGCAGTGTAGACCAGGGGAATAGCCTGCGAAGCCAAAAACTGCCGCACTCGAGGGCGTTTGGCGCTGCGGTCGATCCACTCCCGCACGCTCTCGGTCCGTCAGCGGTGGGCCTCGAGCCTAGGGAGCGAGCCCAACACCCTGAGCAGCTCGAGCTTGTCGGCGAGGCTGAGTAGTGGGCTGCTCAGCAAGGATAAGGGGTCTGCCGGCAGAGGGTGCAGCCGACCCTGGTCCAGCACGAAAATCCCCTGGGGCCTGTCCCCGCTGTACGCCACCCCCAGCTCCCGGAGCACCCGCGAGGCGGCCCCCCCCGGTGTAAAGGGCGTGGATACCCCGGTTGAAAAGGTATCCCCCGCTGTCCGTTGAGGCCGACCGGCCCCCGAGTTCGGAGGCTTTCTCGAACAGGGCGACCCTGGCTCCGGCTCGGGCGAGATAGACAGCCGCCGTCAGGCCCGCTATGCCTCCGCCTACCACCGCTACGTCGGTTTGGGTAAGGTGTGCTTCCATCGCTCCTCCTTCCCTGCGCTAGGTGAGCGCGGCGATCAGAACCCGCTTGAGGTGAGCCCGCCGGGCGGCCAAGAACTCGGGGCTGCGCACCTCCAGGCCCAGCGGGGTACCTAGCGTCTGGCGATAGACCAGGTGGGCGTAGCACAGCCCGATCACGCTCATCACCATCTGGCGTGGATCCTCCCCTACCGCCTTCCCCGGCAGCACGCTTTCGACGGCCCGGAGGGCCCGTGCAATGGCCTCTTGGTGAGCCTGCACCTCGCCGATCAGGGTGTTGCCCTGTAGCTCTGACCACTGGATCAGGCGGAAGAAGTCGGGGTTCTCCTCGGCGAATTCCAGGCACGAATCCACCAGGGCCGCGATACGTTCACTCACCCCGGAAACCTCGGCCAGACGGGCCAGGGCGCGCGGTACGACCTCCATCGCGGCGCGGCTATACGCCTCTAGGACGGCTTTCCAAAGCCCCTCCTTGGAACCGAAAAAGTAGCTCGGGGTACCCCGGGAGACCCCGGCGGCGCTGGCGATCTGCGCCATGGTGGTCGCCTCATACCCCTGCCGGGCGAAGAGCCTGGAGGCGGCTTGCAGGATCGCTTCCCGGGTGCGATCGGCGTCCCTGGAGCGCGCTGTGGCCTGGCCACCTTGTTCGGGTTTTACTTGCTGAACGTTCATTTAGTAAATAGCATAGGGCGGCGAGAGCCTCAAGTCAACTCCCCTGACGCCGCTTGCCCTTAGCAACCGAAGTCGGGTAGCTGCGCCCTCTGGGTGCGCAACGCGCTCCATGACCTTTGAAAGCCCGCGGGTGGCCTGCCCGGAGCACCGCCCCAACCCCTGTAGCTTGCGGGAGTTCGGCACAAACTTTCGATGCCGCGCTTGATTTTGCGCCGAACCCCAAGTAGCATCGGCGTATGCCACAAAAACTCGTTCCCCTGACCGAGTACGCCGCGCAACAAGGCATCCCCGAGAGCACCCTGCGCTGGCAGATCAAGCAAGGCCAGCGGGAAGCAGTGCGTCATGGTCGCTACTGGTACATTCCAGTGGAGGTGGAAAAGCGCAGCCAAACCACCCAGGTCTTCACCCTCTTTACCCATGCCGGGGGCGCGGGCAAAACCAGCTTAGCCCGCGACTTGGGCTTTGCCCTCTCCACCCGTGGCTACCGGGTGTTGCTCATTGACGCCGATCCCCAAGCCAACCTCACCGCCTGGTTGGGGGTGGATCCCACCTCGGTAAGCAACCAGGAGACCCTGCTGACGGTGGTGGAAAACGACCAGCTTCTGCCCGCACCGCGCACCGGCTTGATCGGCGGCCTCGAGCTGATCCCCGCCAACATGAACCTGGCCCTGGCGGAGGTGATCATCCCCTCTAAAACCCTGGGGATGCTCCCCCTGCGAACTACCCTGCACGATATGGAGTGGTTCACCCACTATGACTACATCCTGATCGATTCCCCGCCCTCCCTGGGTCCCCTGGCCGGCATGGCTGCCTTGGCCAGCCACGGCCTGATCGTTCCGGTGGAGACCAGCGCCAAGGGAATGCAGGCTTTGCGAGGGGTCGTCGAAATCGCCAGGGATTACGTGAAGAGGCTGGCCTCGGTTCGCTTCCTCTCTCCCAAGACCCAGTTTGTCCGCATGTTGGTGCCCACCAAGTACGATCCCCGCACCAACCAGGACCGCCAGGCCCAGCAACTCCTGGAGGAGGCAGCCCGGATCGCCCCGGTCTCCCCTCCCCTCTCCTACCGTCCCGCGCCGTACAAGGAGGCCATGGATCAGTGCCTACCCATCCAGGCGGTAGGGGACCAAAAACTCTTGGAGGAGATGGAGGCGGTTTGTGCTGCTTTCGTTCGCCAGACCCAGCCTGAGGAGATGCTTCTTTCGCCGCAAAGCGGGGAGACGTCTCCTTCGCCGCGCAGCGGGGGGGTGGCCTGATGGGAACCATGGACAGGATGTTCCAGCAAGCCCAGGGCTTGCTGGAAACCCCGCTTTCCGTAGAGAGCACCCTGCCCCTTAGCGCCCTCTCCCCCACTCCCCAGCCCCGCCGCCGTTTCGAGGGGCTGGAGGAGCTGGCGGCCTCCATCAAGGAACAGGGAGTTCTCCAGCCGCTCTTGGTGCGCCCAACCAAAGACGGGTACGCCATCATCGCCGGAGAGCGCCGCTACCGAGCGGCCCAGATGGTGGGGCTCAGCGAGGTGCCGGTGGTGATCCTGGAGGTGGATGAGGCCACGGCGAGCAAGGTGGCCCTCGTCGAGAACCTGCAACGGGAAGACCTCAACCCCTATGAGGAAACCCTGGGCATTCTCTCCCTGCTCGAAATGCGCCTGAACAAGGGTAGGGAAGAGGTGATAGGGCTGCTGCATCGGATGCGGAATGAGGCTAAAGGGAGAGTTACCCATAACGTTATGGGTAACTCGGAAGCCCGGGTGGTCGAGGAGACTTTCCAGGCGCTAGGCCGCCTTACCTGGGAGAGCTTCGTGCAAAATCGCCTCCCGTTGTTAAACCTGCCCGGGGACCTACGGGAGGCGCTCGAGGAGGGGAGCATTTCCTACACCGCTGCCCTAGAGCTTAAGAAGCTCAGGGAGGAGGCAAAGCGGAAGGAACTGCTGGAGGAAGCCAAGAGCGGGCTTTCCCTGAGGGACCTCAAGGCTCGGGTACGGGAGGCCCTGAAGCGGGGGGCCTCCCCGGGGTCTTGGCACAAGGAGGTAGCGGCCAGACTCGCCAGGCTGGACCTCGAGGCCCTCCCCCTCGAGCGACGGAAGGAGCTTGAACGTCACCTCGAGGCCATCCGCCGGCTCTTGCAGGGATAAGCGATGGATAGCGGCTAGCGCAGGCGATAGGTGGGGTGGGTCGCCCGCAGAGACAGCCTGGGGCTTGTCAAGGGGATGCCGGCGATGTAGTGTGGCCCCTGAGCCCGTTAGGGCAGGATAACCCGGCCCAAAGCCCTGGTGCTGCGGCGCGTAGTTGCAGCTTAAAGTGGGGAAACCGGTGAAGCAGCGGGCTGCGTATTCCGGTACTGTCGCGCAACGGTGAGGGCGGGTCGCCGCCTCGAGTCCGAATACCTGCCAGGGCGTCTCCCAACCCGATCTGGGAGCACCTCTCGCCTGAAGGGGGAGCACTCGGGGAACTGCCGCTTTGGATGCCCCTGCTCCCGCAGGGGCACCGTTCATGCCCTGGCCTTGGCGCGAGGGTGGGCCTGGGGCCTCGAGCGAGGACGGATCAATGGGGCAGGCGTGCGAAACGGTCAAGACCGAAAAACCCTACCGCAAGCCCACCGGGGAGCGGCGGGGCCTGGTGGTCGTGTACACCGGCGACGGCAAGGGCAAGACCACCGCTGCGCTGGGGTTGGTGCTGCGGGCGGTGGGGCGCGGGTACGCCGCGCGCGTCTTCCAGTTCATGAAGCACGCCGGGGCGGCCTTCGGCGAGCACCGGGCGCTCGCCCGGCTGGGGGTGGAGATCGAGGGGCTGGGGGACGGCTTTAGCTGGACCTCGAAGGACCTCGAGCGCTCGGCGGCCCTGGCCTACGCGGGCTGGCAGCGGGCCAGGGAGGCCATGCTGGGGGGAGGGTACTTCTTGGTGGTGCTCGACGAGATCACCTACCCCATCCGCTACGGCTGGATCCCGCTCGAGGAGGTCCTGGAGGCGCTGCGCCGGCGGCCTAAAAACCTCACAGTAGTCCTCACCGGGCGGGGCGCTCCGGAGCCCCTGATCGCGCTCGCCGACACGGTGAGCGAGGTCAGGAAGCTCAAGCACGCCTTCGACGCCGGGGTTCCGGCCCAGCGGGGGATCGAGCACTAGGGGGGGGCGGATATGTGGCCGAAAACGACCCTGCGTCCTAAGGCCCTGATCGTGGACCTGGGCGCCCTGCGGCGGGTGCTCTCGAGCGCTCCCTTCCGGGGCGGCCTCAGCTACAGCCGCTACCTGGTGAACCGCAGCGTACCCAGAGACTTCTGCCCTAAGGACGTGGAGGCCTCGGTCCGGGCCGAGCTGGAAGGGCTGGGCCTTCCCCCTGGGGCCTGTGTGGCCCACCTGACCGCGGTGGACGTGGCCGCCCACGCCTACGCCGAGGCGGAAGAGCAGGGGGTGCGGGTCCAGGTCTGGCTCACCGCGGGGCTGGGCAACCTCGCCGCGCCGGGGCTTTCCCCCCTGGCCCCGGCCCTTCCGGGGACCATCAACGTGCTGGCGGTGCTCCACGCCGACCTGCGCGAGGCGGCCCTGGTGGAGGCGGTGCAGATCGTGAGCGAGGTCAAGGCCCGCAGCCTGCGGGGGCGCAGCACGCGGGAGGGCCACCCTGCCACCGGCACCAGCACCGACACCGTGAGCGTGGCCCTGCTGGTGGGGCCCCGGCAGAACTATTGCGGGGCGGTGACCCCGGCGGGGCGGGCTTTGGGGCGGGCGGTGGACAGGGCCCTGTCGGCGGCTTTGGAGGGTGCGTGAGCGTGCTGTTGGCGATGCTGCTGGACTGGCGCTTCGGCGAACCGCCCGCCGGGCTGCACCCCGTGGTCTGGATGGGCCACTACCTGCGCTGGGCGGGGCGGGGGCTCCCGGGGCAACCTCCCCGTGCGGCCTTCGTCCTGGGGGCTTTGGGGTGGCTGCTGGGGGCCTCCTTGGTGGTCCTGGCCTACGGGGGCCTCGAGCGCCTGATCGCCCCGCTGCCCTTTTGGGCCGGGGCCCTTCTGGGCGCCCTGCTGCTCAAGCCGCTCTTCGCCTTCCGCATGCTGCTGGAGGAGGTCCGGCGCGTCGAGGAGGCCCTGGGGGAGGGCCTGGAGGCGGGGCGGCGGCGCTTGAGCCGCATCGTGAGCCGGGACACCCGGGGGCTCGACGAGGCCGAGGTGCGCGAGGGGGCGCTGGAGTCGCTGAGCGAGAACCTCTCGGATTCGCTGGTGGCCCCCCTGTTCTGGTTCGCCTTGTTGGGCCTGCCGGGGGCGGCGCTCTACCGCTTCGCCAACACCGCCGACGCCATGTGGGGTTACCGGGGTGCGTGGGAGTGGGCGGGCAAGTTCGCGGCCCGCGCCGACGACCTGCTGAGCTGGCTGCCCGCCCGCCTCACCGCCCTGATCTTGTGGTTATGCCGCCCTGCCTTTAGCCTGGCGGCCCTGCGGGAGCAGGCCCGCCAGACCCCCTCGCCCAACGCCGGCTGGCCCATGGCGGCCTTGGCGCTAGGGCTGGGGGTGCGGCTGGGCAAGCCCGGCGTGTACCTGCTCAACCCCAGGGGCCGCCGCCCCACGGCGGAGGATTTCGGCGCAGGCCTGGCCTGGGTGGCTCGAGCCGGCTGGATTGGGGTAGGGGCCACAGCGCTGCTCGAGCTGGGGCGTAACCTGGGAGGGATACCGTGATCGACGACGTGCTCCGGCCCATCCACGGCGGCCCCGACGGCGGCCCCGAGCCCCGCTACGACTTCTCCACCAACGCCAACGCCCTGGGCCCCGACCCCTTTGCCCTGGAGGCCATCCGCGCCGCCGACCCCAGCCGCTACCCCGACCCGCTCTACACCCGCCTGCACGCCGAGCTGGCTGCCCATCACGGGGTAGGGGAGGGACAGGTGGCGGTGGGCTCGGGGAGCAGCGAGCTGATCCACCGCCTGGTCCGTTGGCGCTGGCTCAGGGGCCCCATGCTCATCCTGCCCCCCACCTTCTCCGAGTACGCCCGCGCGGCCCAGCCCGCCGAGCTGCCGCTGTTGCAGGCCCAAAGCCCGCGGGAGTTCCTCGAGCTCTTGCCCCGGGCCACCCTGGCCTTCCTGTGCGTGCCCAACAACCCCACCGGGGAGGTCTACTCCTTCCTCGAGGAGGCCGCCCGCCGGGCTGAGCGGGGGAAGGTGGCCTTGGTGCTGGACCTGGCCTATCACGCCCTCACCCAGGACCCGCCCCCGCTGCCCGAGGGGACCTGGCGGCTGTACAGCCCCAACAAGGCCCACGGCCTGACCGGGGTGCGGGCGGCCTACCTGCTGGCTCCCCACGACCTTGCCCACTTCCGCAACCTCGCGCCCTCCTGGGTGCTCTCGGTGCACGGCGAGGCCTTCTTGCGGGCGGCGATACAGCCGGCCTCGCAGGGCTGGCTCGAGGCCACCCGCCAGACTCTGTGGCGCTGGCGGGCTGAGCTGGCCGAGGGTTTGCGGGCGCTGGGCCTGGAGGTGCGCGAGGGGGCGGCCAACTTCCTCATGGTGCGGGTGGGGCAGGCCACCGCTGTGGCGCGGGCCCTGCGCCTGCGGGGCGTGCGGGTGCGCGACTGCACTTCCTTCGGGCTGCCCGAGTGGCTCAGGCTCTCCGCCCAGGCCCCCGAGGCCCGGCAGGCGCTGCTCGAAGGCTTGCGGGAGGTGCTCGATGGCTAAGGCCCTCATGGTCCAAGGCTGCACCAGCGGGGCGGGCAAGAGCTTTTTGGTCACCGCTTTGTGCCGCGCTTATGCCCGAAGGGGCCTCAGGGTCGCGCCCTTCAAGGCCCAGAACATGAGCAACCACGCCCGGGTGGTAAAGGGGGGCGAGATGGGCAGCGCCCAGTACTTCCAGGCCCTGGCCGCGCGGGTGGAGCCGGAAGTGCGCATGAACCCCGTGCTCGTCAAGCCGGAGGCCGACACTAAAAGCCAGGTGGTGCTGTTGGGTCGGCCCGACCCGGCCCTCTCGAGGCTCTCCTGGACCGAGCGCAAGGAAAGGCTGTGGCCGGTGGTGCGCGAGGCCCTGCACTCGCTGCTTCGGGACTTCGACCTGGTCGTCCTCGAGGGGGCGGGCAGCCCGGCGGAGATCAACCTCAAGCCGGACCTCGTGAACATGCGGGTGGCCCAGGAGGCCGGGGCGCGGGTCCTGCTGGTGGCCGACATCGACCGGGGCGGCGCCTTTGCCCACCTCTACGGGACCTATGCCCTGCTGGAGCCCGAGGAGCGGGCTTTGCTGGCCGGGTTCGTGCTCAACAAGTTCCGGGGCGACCCGAGCCTGCTCCCTCCCGGGCCCCAGCGGCTGTTCGAGCTCACCGGGGTGAGGACCCTGGGGGTGCTGCCCTTCTGGAGCGGTCACGGCCTGCCCGAGGAGGACGGGGTGTTCGACGCGAGGCCACGGGGCGAGGGCTTCACGGTGGCGGTGCTGGCCTACCCCCGCGCCTCCAACCTCGACGAGTTCGAGCCCCTGAAGCACCTCGAGGGGGTGCGGCTGTTGTGGGTCAAAAGCGCGCGGGAACTGACCGGGGACGACAGAGCACGCTCCGCGCACCGGGGGGCCGATCTCTTGGTGCTGCCGGGCTCCAAGCACACCCGAGCCGACCTCGAGTGGCTGCGCGCAGAGGGCTTGGAGGAGGCCATCCAGGCCCACCACCGCGCGGGCTGCCCGATCCTGGGCATCTGCGGCGGCCTGCAGATGCTGGGCCGAGCCCTGCACGATCCGGAGGGCCTGGAGGGCGGGGGCTCGGTGCGGGGGCTGGGGCTTTTTCCCTACGAGACGGTGTGGGTGCGGGAGAAGGTCCAGCGCCACACCACCCTGCGCCTTCCCCGCCTCGAGGGCTTCTGGTCGGGGCTGTCGGGCCTCGAGGTCGAAGGTTACGAGCTCCGGCACGGGCGGACGGGTGAGGGCGGCCTGGTCTATACCCAGGGCAACCTGCTGGCCGTCTACCTTCACGGCCTGTTCGAGAATAGGAGCGTGCAGGAGCGCCTTTTCGGAGGTCGAGCCCCTAGGCTCGAGGAGGTCTTCGAGCGCCTGGCCGACTTCCTCGAGGCCCACCTGGAGCCCGGCGTGTTGGATAGGCTGGTTTCGGAGGGGGGCCTATGAGCGTGGAAATCTGGCTGGTGCGCCACGGCGAGACCCTCTGGAACGCCGAGGGCCGGCTCACCGGCTGGAGCGACGTGGCCCTGAGCGCGCGGGGCGAGGCCCAGGCCAGGGCCCTGTTCCCCCTGCTCGCCGCCGAGCCCTTCGACAGCGTGGTATCCTCGGACCTCTCCCGGGCCGTCCAGACCGCCCGGCTGGCCTATGGCGAGCCCGGGCGGCGGCTTTGGGCGCTGCGCGAGCTGGACTTCGGCCGGCTCGAGGGCCGGAAGTGGGCCGAGCTGGCCGAATCCTATAAGGCCGCCCTGCTCGCTTTCGAGGGGTTTGAGGCCCCAGGAGGCGAGTCCACGGCGGAGCTACGCTCGAGGGTGTACGGCTTCCTCGCGGGGCTTCCCCCGGGGCGGCACCTGGCCTTCACCCATGGTGGCGTGTTACGGTTGGTGCTGCGGGATTTCGACCGGGACCGCTTCCTGCCGCCCTGTGCGGTGGTGAGGCTCGATTGGACGGGGCGTAGGGTGCGGTTTGTGCGGGGCGAGGAGGGTTCGGATGGTTGACGGAGTCCCCGCGCCAGCGGTTGACGAAGTCCCCGCACCAGCGGAGGCTAGGCTCATCCTGGTCACGGGCGGGGCGCGCTCGGGCAAGAGCGCCTTCGCCCAGGAAGAGGCCCAGAGGCTGGGCGGCGATGGGGTGAGCTTCATCGCCACCGCCCAGGCCCTCGATGCGGAGATGAACGAGCGCATCGCGGCGCACCGAGCCCAGCGCCCGCGGGAGTGGCAGACCCTCGAGGAGCCCTTGAACGTGAGCGCTGCCCTACGCCAGGCCCGCCACGAGGTGGTGCTCTTGGACTGCCTCGCCTTGTGGGTCTCCAACCTGCTCTTGCGCCAGCCGGACCCGGTGGAGAGGCTAGAAGCCCTCATCCCCCACCTCGAGGCGCTGCTGGAGGCCTGGCGGGACACGGGTAAGCGCCTCTTGGTAGTGACCAACGAGGTGGGCCTGGGCATCGTCCCCGAGAACCCTTTGGCCCGGCGCTACCGCGACCTCTTGGGCTTTGCCAACGCCCGCCTAGCCCGCGAGGCCGGCGCGGTGTACCTGATGGTCGCGGGCCTTCCCCTGAGGCTGAAATAACGCCCCCCCGTTCTGCGTTGCGCCACGGCGTGGGGTTAATACCCTTTCCTGCTGTATCCTTCGGCTATGACCGCAGCCGATAACTCCGGCGGAGGGTCAAGAGGGCTTCCGCTTCCCGGCCATCTACCACGCCCAGCGGGGCCTCACCGCCAAGATCGCCCTGAACTCTCCCTGCCGGGTGCAGGAGACCGTGCGGGGCTACAACCAGAAAGGCCCCGGGGCCCTGAAGGACCGGCGGTATCAGGTTCTCCGTCCCCGGCACCGACGGGCCGATGCCGAGGTCCGCGGAGGGTGAGGCTTCTGGCTTACGACGAGCACCGCCGCCGGTGTACCGGCGGCGGAAGCGGCCCTTGGCGGTGGGGGCGCACCGGTACCGCTTTGTGGAGCCTCATGCCCTTTTTTGAAGAGCTTGTCCGGCAGGGCTACCATGCAGTCCACCAGGTCGGCCTCGATGAGGTTCTTGCGGATCTCGCCCTCGCCGGACTGGTTGGAGGACATCGAGCCGTTGGCCAGCACGAAGCCGGCCACGCCGGTGGGGGCGAGGTGATGGACGATGTGCTGCACCCAGGCGAAGTTGGCGTTGCCCACCGGCGGCACGCCGTACTTCCAGCGCGGGTCCTCGCGCAGCCGCTCGCCGCCCCAGTCGCTGACATTGAAGGGCGGATTGGCCAGGATGAAGTCGGCCTTGAGGTCGGGGAAGCGGTCGTTGTGGAAGGTGTCGCCGTGCGCGATCTGGCCGTCGATGCCGCGGATGGCCAGGTTCATCTTGGCCAGCCGCCAGGTGGTGTAGTTCGACTCCTGGCCGTAGATCGAGATGTCGGCCTTTGCCCTGCCGCCGTTGCCGTTCCCGCTGGCGTGCGCGCGGATGAACTCCACCGACTGCACGAACATGCCCGACGAGCCGCAGCAGGGGTCGTAGACCCGCCCGCGGTAGGGCTCGAGCATCTCCACCAGCAGCTTGACCACGCAGCGCGGGGTGTAGAACTCGCCGCCCTTCTTGCCCTCGGCGCTGGCGAACTGCGAGAGGAAGTACTCGTAGACCCGGCCGAGCACGTCCTTGGCGCGGGCCTCCGCGTCGCCCACCCGGATGTTGCTAATGAGGTCGATGAGCTGGCCCAGGCGCTGCTTGTCGAGGGCGGGGCGGGCGTAGTCCTTGGGCAGCACGCCCCGGAGCGCGGGGTTGTCCCGCTCGATGGCGGCCATGGCCCCGTCCACCAGTTGACCAATCGTGGGCTGGCGGGCGTTCTTCTGCAGGTTCGACCAGCGGGCTTCGGGCGGGAGCCAGAAGACGTTCGCCGCGCGGTACTCGTCGGGGTCCTCGGGGTTGGCGCCTTGCGCGATTTCGGCCTCGAGCTTCGCTTGCTGCTCCTCGAAGGCGTCGGAGATGTACTTGAGGAAGATCAATCCGAGGACGACGTGCTTGTACTCGGCGGCGTCCATGCTCCCCCTTGCGCGGCCGGCCTACCCGCTCCCATTGGCGTTCCTCCTGTACCCCCAGGTAGACCAGCCGGTGCAGGGGCAGCCGGGTGTCGGCCTCACAGGCAAAGGTTCGAGCCGTCAGCCGGGCCCGCTCCTGGCTCTCCACCAACAGCCAGCGCTGCCGCACACCCCCGTACTCGCTCTCCACCTCCAGCCCCCGGTAGCCGGGCAGCAGGGGCCTCCAGGCCTCCTGGGACAACTCCTTGTGTAGCAGGGCCCGGGCCTCCTTGAGGGTGGCCGGCGCCCGCATGACCCAGGAGAACCCCTGCAGGGCCCCCAGGTTCTCCTGGCTGTAGCTGGCTCCGTCCAGCACCACCCCCTCCCCCAGTTCCAGGCTCTGGCGGTAGCGGGCCAGCAGGGGAACCAAAGCCTCCTGATCCGACGGGTTCCCATCCCCAGGAGCATAGAGCAGGGGAATCCCCCCGGTATCGGCGCAGATCAGGTTCATCCCCCACTGCCGCAGGTCAGGGCGGTGATCGCGGGAATAGCCGTGGGTGAGGCGGATGGCCAGGGCTTCATCCCCCGCATCGGCCGTCTGGCCTTCTTCCCCGCTCCCGTACACCCCGTGGACATGGAAGCTGGTGGTGTCCACGTGCAAAGCCCGCACGGGAAAGGGGAAGGCCTTTCGGGCCGCCTGGGCAATCCCCAGGGGCTACCTTGAAGACCTCCGTGACCCCGGCCTCCGACCCATGCGGTCGTCGTTGAGGAACTCGGGGGTGACTCCCGGTCCTAAAAGAAGTTCGGTGGGTTTTCCTTGGAAAAAGTGGCTGAACAGGTAGAGGGGGGAGGTGACGAAGCCCAGGGCATTCAGCACCGCCGCCTTCAGGGCCATGCCAGTGGAGACCTTTTCGCCCGGCCTTGGGCCCACGAACTGGTCTACGGTCTGTACCAGTTCTATCTGATCCAGGATACTGGCCACCAGGCTCAGGTGGCCCAGGTCGTACACCTGGAGCGCAGGTGTGCTTTCCATCCCAAAATCCTAAGGCCAGGGGGGAGGGGTGCGGAATGTCGGTTCCAGTACTTCATGTGGGTCCGCCTGGTGGTGCTTGAGGGCAGGGTCTTGGTGCTCAACCTATCCCCGCACCATGAGGTGGTGGTGCGGCTTCTGGGGGTGGAGCGATATTACCTGCTCACCTGAAAGAGGTGCGGAATGTGGGTGGAGGGAAGGGCGGGGCCTTTCCCCTTCCAGGTCCCCTGGGAGGCGCGAGGACCCCTGGTCCTGGAGGTGGAGGGGGAGGGGGGAAAGCGGGCCTACCTCCTCTCCGTGGACCCCACGAAGCCCCTCCTCAGCCTCCGCTTCCAGCCGCCCAGGGCCGCCTGGGGGGAGGAGGTGGAGGTGTCTTTGGAGGCCCTCTTCCCCGCCGAGGAGGCCTTCCTCCTCCTCCCCGGCGGGCGGGCTTTGCCCCTGGCCAAAGAAGGCGGGGCCTTCCGGGGACGCTTCCGCCTGGAGGAGGCCTGGGCGGGGCAGGCGGTGGACCTGGGGCCCGTCCTCGGGCTTCCCCTCCCCGCCTTCGCCCGCCAGGGGGAGAGGCGGGTGGAGGCGCAGGCGAGGCTCCTGGTGGCCCGCTAGCGGCGGGCCGGCCCTCCGGTCTGTCCCTGGACACATTCCGTGTAGGAACAACGTCCGGGACGGGCTCGAGACCGCCGACCGCGTAAAACGAAAGATAAGGCCCCTCCGGCGAGGGGCTAGGGTGAAGGCCTTGGGCGGCGGGGGGCTCGAAGCAGTCCGTCTTTGCCCGCGCCTCTTTCTGTTTCGGTCTTCAAGCCCCTGAGCAGGGCATTGCGACCTGAGGGCGCTGTAAGGTGTCATGATCCACCTCCCTTCGCCGCTGGCAGGCTTTCCGTGCGGAGCATGATCAAGTCCTGGTCAAGGCCGTGTCGCAGCACATCGAGCCGCCCGGAGACCGCAACCAGGTGATCTGCGGATATTGGGCTGAGACGGAACGGGAATAGGGTCGGGGAATCGAGGACCGTTCTCAGAGCGGTCGAACTGCCCCGATAAGCGTGCAAGAAGGCCTCGGCCAACCAAGCGATGACCTCCACCTGAGCGATGGCGGGTGAAAGCCCAGCGGTATAGATGCCTTTTTCCGATGTTTCCTTCAGAACCCCCCAATCGACGAAGCTCCGCAGCACCCGTCGTGTCGCTCTGGATACCGTGTCGCGTTCCCCATATTGCTCCCGCACACGGCGCTGTACCTGGCTGGCTGCGGCCGTTCCCTGGAGCCTGAGCAGTCGTCCCACATGGGCCGCAACATTTCCCCAGAAGGGATAAACCGCCATCGCCATACCCCAGTGGACCGCGATATGGTCTTCACGGGGCAGGAGTGAGAGCAGCTCGAGACCTTCCTGCTGAAGGGGATGGAGGTTGCGCGGGGGGCGAACCCAGATATTCATCAGGATGGTGATCACCTTCTCCCGATTGCCGCGTTTGGCATTCCCGCCGACAGACAGCTTGTCTTCGAGCAGCTCTTGGAGGGCGCCCTCGATGGACGCCTCGTCGTTTCCGGCAAGCACCAGGTTGGCCGTTCTCTCCAGCCATTCAAGACGGACCCGCTGGCTGAAACCGATCTGGGTCAGGCGACTGTTCATCGGTCCCTCCTATCGATCTGGACAAGGGGGACGAGCAACTCCTCGACACTAATGCCTCCATGACCGACGAGGGTTTTACCCTTCGGTACGAATGCCGCCCCGGGCGGCGCGATGAGGGCGAGGTAGTCCGCCGGCAGCCCCACCGGGGGCCACTCCAAGGACTCCGGGAATCGCGCCTTGATTTGAGCCCTGAGCCTGGGATCGGAGTAGACCCGCACGCGCTCGCCGCGCAAGTCGGCAACAGCACCCTCAAGTGGCTTCCCTATGCCGCTTGCCTCGATGTTGCCGTGGTCCGAGGCAAGGTAGACCTGAAAACCTTGGGTCTGAAGCAGGCCGAGAAGGTCCCGCATGAAACCCTGCCTGGCCCATTGCCGAACCTGGTTGTGCATCCCCGCCGCACCCAGCTCCATGCCGTGCATGATCCGGTCGACCTTGTCGATGATCAGTCCGACGACACGTAGCTTGGGCTGGGAGAGGCGCTCGGAGAGCTCGCTGAGGTCCCCATCGCCCAGCCCCTTGGCGTAAGCCACCTCGTTTGCGTTGAGCCCCTGATCGACCCAGAACTGCGTCCAAAGGGCCGGCTCCTTGTCTGTGGTATGGATACTCGTTGGGAAGTAGATCGGCGGCTTGCCGGCAAAGGCGGCCTGCCGGGAAACCGAGGTGATGGTGGGAATCCAAGCAAAAATGGCGTTCTCACGGAAACGCAGCGTCGAATCCTGCTCCCGGAGCACGTCGCGCAAGGCGATCCATTGATCCAGGGCGAGACCGTCCACCAGCAAAAAAGCGATCTTCGAGCCCGGCTCATCGGCAAGGCTTCGGGCGAGGAACCGAGGGATGTGATGCACCATCACCGGTGGCACGGGCGGAAGGGTGATCAGGCTCGCGTAGCGCTTCACCACCCAACCGGTGAGTGCAGAATCGATTCGGGATCTCAGTGTCTGAAAGCGCTCCTGGTATTCTTCGGGCAGGGTGGTGTCCGGCTCCAGCGCCAAGGCGACGAGCTCCGCCCACCGGTAGGCGAAATGGAGCCACTCCCCATGACGCGCTTCCACCGTGGGGATCGTCTTCTCGATGGCATCCAGCAGCCCCACCATGCGGCGGCGACGGTGCTCCCCGGGGGAGACTTTGATGCCGTAAGCCACCCAGGTCTTGGCGAGCGCATGTGATTGCTCGTGAGCAACCGGCTGGAGCAGGCCCTCGAGGAAAAGGTTGTCGAGGTAAATGCGAACATCGGGGTGGTCGAAAGGCAAAAGCCTCGGTCCTGGAAACGCAAAGCCGTAGTTCGCCGCGTCCTCTTGGACAGCGTCGTCCTTCGGCATTGCGAGCGAATCCAGGAACACCGGCCAGCGCTCCTGCAGGAACGCAAAGAATGCTTGCGCGTTGGGGATGATGGCTTCCAGAGGCCAATCCTCGAACAGAGCTTTGTGACGAAGAATCTTGAGGAAATGCTCATCGAGGATGGCCGGAATGCTCATGTTCCGGTAATGGCGGCGCAGCAAGACCCGGAGCAGGTCCTTAGGCTCTTTGATGAGTTCCGGCGCGATCTCGAACACATGACGAAGGACGAACTCCTTCGTCGCGTTGTCACCGAGCTGCCCCGGCGCGTGCCTCATCTGCGCTTCGTAAAGGGCGTCCAAATAGCCTCGGTCCAGCGCTGCGACCACCGGATAGCTGAGATTCGGGAAGAGATCGCTTAAGGAGAACGAGAGCTTGCGGCCAGCCTGCAGCAGGTCGTAAGGCAAGGCATCGAGATCGTGTGAGGCCGATCTTAGCACCACCACCAGATCGGTTTCCTCGCCACGGTCCCAGCGGGAGCGGAACTTGGATTCGTAGGCATAACGAAAGACAATAGGATCCTCGAACGGGATCAGCTCAAAGCCCCGTTCCCGGATCCCTGCAAGGAGACCTTCTTCAAGGAGAAGGCCATCCGGATCGGCGACCAGGGTAAGCCGGGCGACCTGGGGTGTGAACTCACTCAGAATTTGGTCGCGCCAAGTACCCATTCTTCTCTCCTCACTTCATGACACCCTGCCGCCTGGCGTATTCTGCTAACCGTTGGTACCGGGGATCTTGGAGCAGTTCCGGCGAGGCTTGCGAAATGGCATTCAAGCATGCCCCGAGTTCCCTAGGGGGCCACGGCTGGTTGTCGATTACAGTATCCAGCAAGCGCAGAGCGTCCTTCGGAAATTGTTTTACCAGGGCGGATTCATGCAGCCGGTGTACAACGAAATGGGGATGTTCGACTGGACTAATCCAGTCAATTACAGCGGACAGCGCAGAGGGGAACTCCCCTCGTGCAGCTATGGTTAGGAGTGCAAGTGACTCTGCAATACTATTCGAAGCCAGACTACGAGACTTAGGCCATATATCATGCCAGAAAGACTGTATCCGATTCCTCCAATACTCTTCTTGCAGTTCTCCCGCTGCCTCTAAAGCTTGTACGAGGGCTCGCGCAACTTCATTCAGTCCTTCTTGCGGCAGTGCTCCTATCGCCGTTCGAAAATCTTGTGCCGTATAGCTATCCAGGGGATTCAATGCAGCGTAAGCCAGAAACGCCGCGTATTGTCGAGCGAATTCGCCGAGTTCCGCGTAGTGACTGGCCGTGGCAAGAAACGGTTCTTTGATGGCGATCAACAGCGGTTGGTACAGCCGTGGGGACCACAAGAACCCTTGCCATACCACCTTGGCTTCGATGGGATCGCGTGTCCAGTCGAACAGTGGTAGGAGATGGGTTTCCGTCCAAGATCTGTCAACGCGGAATAACGCGATCAGGCGCGACGCCAGCAACACACGACCATGGCGGAACTGCTCTTTCTGGGTATCACAAAGCTGGGTGAAGAGCGACTTGATGTCGTCCGGCAAGCCATCATTGTCACTCGGTTTCCGATTAAACCAGATATTCAGCAGTGCCTCTGTGACATGCCCGACAGGGTGATTGATGGCGCGAGTTACAGGATCTCCATTACCTCCTTCCGGTTCATATGATAGTGCCAAAATACGGCGGCACAGATCTATAAAGATGTCTTCGTTCGAATCGATTGTTTCGGATACCTTTCTGAGCCACCATGTCAGAGCGTGCGCTAGCTTCTCAAGCTTGTCTTCGGGCATGGCCTGCACAAGAGGCGCGACGCAACGCCATGTGCGTTTAGCAAGGCGGCCCGATTCAGCCCATGCGTAAAAAACATCATTCCACCGGTCGATCGGCCAAATACCTTCTTGTGCGAGGTCACCCAAAGCTGCACCAGCGTTGGCGAAGTGTTTTTTGCACGTCTCGCGCCACGTATCCTCACGGAATGGTCTTTGTGGCGGTGGTGAGTGCTTGAGCCATTCGACTAGTTCCTTTCGCTTGCGTGGAGCGATGTCTACTTGCCGGCTTTCCTCAAAATCTGGATCACCGGTTCCGCTCATCCAGTGTGAAAACTCCTCCCGTTCGTGTTTCGACAGCTTCCATTCAGGATGAGCCTCCGTCAGTTCATTGAATCTTGTGAGTGCGGCATCTCCCAGTTGGCATCCACCTTGATTCAGTTTGGCCAAGCGAAGCCAAACTGAATGCTCCACAAGAGACTGCCACTCATCCGGTTTGAGATCATCGCGGAACATATGGCGAGGCGGGCCGGTTAGGATAGCGGCCTCCAGTTTTGTTCTGGCCTCCGGTGTGAGTGAGGTGCCCTGTAGCACCAGCAAACGCATGGTCTCGCGCCGCGTTTCCACCGACCACAGCCACCACGCGTCATCAATTGTCAACCAATCCACCCACTGTTCGGGCGCGATGCAGCCGTCTTGGCTCGCTGCGAACAGGGCCAGGCGTTTGAAAGTTGGATAGGGAAGGGCGAACCAATCCTGCGCAACCCGGCGTGCACGCGCTGGATCGGTGCTGCGTACAGACAGCCAGGCATCGCGGACGAGTTCGATCAACGTCACCCAATCGGGGAAACCCCGGTTCTGCCAATGTGGGCTGATCGATGGGAGGTACAAGAAGGAGCGGTCGCTGCGGTCGCCGGCCTCGCCCAGCTCGCGCAGCAAGTCCAGCGCGTCGCGCAGCAACTGCTGAAAATCGTCGAGCAACATAGGCAACGCGCGGCTCCAGTGGTCGGTTTCCAACAGATTACGCAGCGAGGAATAGGCATTATCGACGGCGAGGACCAGCTCCCAATCGACCAGTTGTCTCAAGCGCTGCGGTGCGGCGGCTTCGTCTCGATCCTCGTCACCCCAGCGGAAGGGTTTGCGCAGCATGACCTTGGGTGCCAGCAGGTCACGCAGCTCCAGGCGCAGCGTGGCGGTCAGACCATCGCGCCTAAACCGATCCTTCCAGCGGTACAAACCCAGGTCTTTGCTCAGCGACTTGATACGACCGGTCAGCAGTAGGCGCCACAGGATACGCATTAGCGGTCTCGGGATAGCATTGGGCGCGTTGGCGCGGATTGCATCCAGCTCGGCCGTCTTGCCTTCTCTCTCCAGACGCGCCAGGCGCCCCAGCTCGTCCTCGATCAGCCAATGCCAGCGGTCGTGCAATTGACCACCGTGCTGCGCTACCCAAAGAATCAAGGCGGGGTCATTCAGGTGACGTGTAAGCCAGCGGGCCAACTGGAACATCACATCGTCCCAGCTGCTGCCCGTGGTGATTGTAGATAGCAGCGACATCCACGGCGCATGGGTGTAAGGGGCAGGGCGGTGGATCAGACTGAATGCAAGCTTGTTGTCGGCATCCGCGCGCGACAGCACACCGAAACGGGCGAGGTCCGCGTGCCGATAGCGATCATCCGAGAAGGCTTTTAGCCAATCTAGTGAGGGGACGGGATCGAACTCCGCGAAGCGCTTGGCTGGTAGGCCTGATGGATCTGACAGCGCCCACAACATTCGGCCTACGAAATCGTCTTGTTGGGTACTGGCCGATGGGCGTGCAAGGGCATGATTCACGACGATGCGCTCCTTCCCAAGAACTCCGTCACGATAGGTGTCAGCCCAGGCTTTGAGGGTGCGTTGCAATGCAGCGTGTCCGTTTGCCGGGTCGTAGAGGATCGGCGTGACGCCTTTCGCCTCCCACTCAATGGTTTTGGCCCTTTCCTGACCGGGTGGACAATCGCCGAAGGCATAAGCTTGGGGGAGCATTTCGCCCAACATCCGGTCGGCAGCCAGGGCATCCATCATGTAGCGCATTACCGGGTCATTAATGCTGTAGCCGACAAAGCAAACGATATAGTTTCGGAACAGTTCGCTGACGAAGCGCGCCGCCCAGCGTTCGGTGAGGTAGGCCAGGCCGAAATCGCCGCTAGTCAGCACCAACTGATTCAGTGCAGCCTCGTCATTCCTGTCTGTTGGCAGCCGCCCATGTAGATACACAAGTCCATTCCATCGGCTCCTTTTCGGGATCGGCAGCATAGGCGCAACAAAGGCGTTTAATGACAGCTTGTTCGTCCTGCGTCGAGCAACATGTTCAAAGATAAGATCAAAATTGGTAGTCACTAAACGTAGTGCGTTTCCGCGGTCCTTAGCTAGTTGTAACAAGGCTTCATGGGTATAGGTAGCGCCTTTACGGCGCAGTTTTGGTTTTAGAATATCGTGCAACACCCGCCGCATCGCCAAGCGCTGGCCTGGCAACCGTCGCTCCAGCAAATCCAACGTGGCATCATATTGCCCGCGTTGATACGTCTCGTCTTCTAGGTGGGTTCGAGTAGTCCCCACGAAGTGATAAATCTTATCCACCAGTCCTTTGAACCCAGGCAAGCCTGCTGGATAAGAGACGCCAGCACCACAAAAGAACACGACACGCCCTTCCTCATGCGCATCCAACAGGGCTTCAGGTATGTCAGGACCGTTGGCTATGAACTGCATTTTTTATTCCTCTCAAACCCTTTTTTGCCCACTTCAACACGAAGTACCAGTATTGGTTGAAGTGCCGGCAAGATCTGGGCCCTGCGCTCGAGTTCTTCCCTGAAACGTTCTTCCTCCTCTTCGAGAAGACGCAAGCGATGGTTCCTGAGGTAGTGTCCCGAATTTTGTTGTACGCCCCCACCTAAGCACGGGGGTACCTGAGATCAAAGATAGCACGGAGCTCATCCTCTGCCTGCTGAAAGCCCCGGAGCTTTCTCCCCTGAAACCGCGCCTCGTAGCCCTCGGCCACAAAGTAGATCACCTTGAGCACGGCATCGGGCGTGGGAAAGGTGTTGTCCCGCGTTTTGGTGGCCCTCTTCACCTCCTTGATCATCCGCTCAAGCAGGTTGGTGCTCTTGATCACCGGCTGCAAAGCCTTCGGGTACTCAAAGAAGCTTAGAGCGCCGCAGAGTGCTGCACCCAACCGGCCATCACCTGAGGGTACTTATCCGCCCAGCGCCCCTTGAAGGCCTCCAGCGCCCTCAAGGCCTCGCTCCGGTCGGAAGCCCGCACCACGGACAAGAGGTCCCGAAGCACCGCCTGAAGTGCTGCCCCAAATTTGGACCACCCCAAGAGAGAGACCGAGGGGTGTAGCCTGAAGGGGTAGCGAGATGCGCAGGTGGTCAGCGAAGGAAAAGGTAAAAATTGTGTTGGAGGTCTTGTCGGGTCAAAGGACCGTGGCCGAAGCCTGCCGAGCTCACGAGGTCGCAGAGTCCGTGCTCTACAGGTGGCAACGGGAATTCTTGGATAACGCCCATGCCGCCTTCTCCCATAGCTGCGCAGAACAAGAGGCCCGCGTCCGCGAACTGGAACGCTTGGTCGGCCAGATGGCCCTGGAGCTGGAGGTCCTAAAAAAAGCCTCGGGACTCTACCGGCAAAGGAAAGGCGGGAGCTGGGGCCTACCCCCTCCGCCTGCTGGGCCGGGCCCTTGGGGTGCCCCGGAGCACCCTCTACTACCGGCCTAAGGGTCCCAATCCCGAGGAGGCGGTCCTCCGAGGCCGCTTGCGGGAGCTGGCGGGGGCCTGGCCCCGGTATGGATACCGGCGCCTCGCCGCTCTCTTGCGGGGGGAGGGCTTCGGGGTGGGGGAGAAGCGGGTGCGCTCCCTGATGCGGAGGGAAGGCCTGCTCCTTACCCGGAAGCCCCTCAAGCCCAGGACCACTCTCCCGGAAGAGCTTCTCCCGGAGGGGGTGCCCAACCTTCTGCTGGGGCTTGAGGTGACCGGCTTCCACCAGGTGTGGGGGGCGGACCTGAGCTACGTGCTCCTGGGGGAGGGGGTGGCCTACCTGGCGGTGGTGATGGACCTCCACACCCGCAAGATCCTGGGGGTGGCCCTGGGGCCGAGGCTGTCCCAGGGGCTTGCTCTTGCGGCGCTGGAGATGGCCCTTAGGGAGGGATGCCCCGAGGTGCACCATTCGGACCGGGGGGTGCAGTACACCTCCAGGGCCTATGTGGAGCGGCTTTTGGGGCTAGGGGTGAGGCTGAGCTACGCGGGGACGGGGAGGCCCTGGGAGAACGGGCACGCGGAGCGGCTGATCCGGACCGTCAAGGAGGAGTGGGTGGACCTGCGGGAGTACCGGACTCTGGAGGAGAGGCTTCTTTCGGCGTAAGCCGTGGCGCGGGCGTCGGTGGAGGCGTTCGTCTTTGAGGTGTACAACCGCAAGCGTCCGCACTCGGCCTTGGGGTACCTGACGCCTGAAGCTTTTGTGGACAGCCTGTTGAAAGGGGGTGGGAGCCCTGACTAAACTGACCGGTGAGGTGGTGCAAATTTAGGGGCGCAGTACAGATGTACATCCTCTCTTTCAACGCGGCCTGGTTCTGCTTGAGCGCCAATCTGGGGGGAAGCGCGCGTCTTGAGCCGGGGACCCGGCCGGGGGGGCCTCTTCGAGTCCAAGCAGGGCTGAGGCGGCGGCACGGGTTTGGAACCGCTAAGATGGGATCAGTAGAAAACGGGTGCCATCATGGCAACGAAGGTCAAGGAAAAAGGGCGGCCGAAGACGCTGGCGGAGATCCGCCGGATCTTGAAAGCGCACAAGGCAGAGCTTGCAGCCCAATACGGCGTGCAGCGGATCGCCGTCTTTGGCTCTTACGCCCGTGGGGAAGCCACGCCCGAGAGCGATTTAGACCTTCTGGTGGAGTTCTCCCCCTCTCCGGGGTTGCTCAAGTTTGTCGAGCTTGAGCGCCGCTTGAGCGAGCTTTTGGGCGTAAAGGTTGAGCTGGTCACGCCAAAAGCCATAAAGCCCCATATCGGCGAGCGGGTCCTCGAGGAGATCATCGAGGTGTGAAGCGTACCGTCTTGGATTAGAAGATATGCGGGCCTCCGCCCTGGAAGTGCTGGACTTCACCCGCGGGATGACCTTTGAGGCGTTCCTGCAGGACCGCAAGACGATCAACGCGGTCATCCGCTCGCTGGAGGTCTTTCCGCAGAACGTTCGGGTCAGACACTCTGACATCCCCTGGCGAGACGTCGCGGGGATGCGGGACAAGCTCATCCACGAGTACCACGGCGTGGACCTGGAAATCGTCTGGAGGACGGTTCAAGAGGACGTCCCCGCGCTGCTCCCGCGGATTGAGAAGGTGCTTGCCGAGGAAAGAGCGAGGGAAAGAGTGAGGAGGGAGGGCGATGGTGCTTCCGGCGGGGAGAAAGGGGGCGATCCCGTGTGAAGTGCTGCCCCAAATAAATTTGGACCATCCCAGGAGAGAGGCCGAGGGGTGTAGTGTAAAGCCAAAAGGACCTGGGTTTACCCGTGGGAAGAGGGGACCTCGAGTACCCGCGGCGTTACCGGGCGGTATCCTATCACCAAATGCAATAGCGGCTAGCGTTCCCACGGCCGAATCACAGTGGCTACAACCGCGGTAAACAAGCAGCAAACGCCCACCGACCTTCCTGCAGGAGGCGCCGCCGAAGCAGCAGCGCGTCGTTCCAGCAAAGAGGTCCCGGGGGCCCCTTGCGCTTCAAGGCGTAGCCCCCCGATACCCTGCCAGGGCCAGGTCGTCCTTGATCGCCTCCACCTCCACCTGACCGGCGTAGAGGTTGACGATCCGGCCTTCGCCATCTAAGACGAAAGTCCAAGGCTGACCCAGCACCTTGAAGCGGTTGGCGACGGTGGCCGGAGTATCCCCTCCCGGAGCAGCCACCAGGGGCAAGAAGGCGGGGTATGCCTTCATGTAAGAAAGCACTACCTGGGTGCTGTCACGGGGCTCGCGGCTGATGACCACGAAAGGAATCTGGTACTCCTGGGCCAGCCGGTGCAACTTGGGGAACTCTGCCTTACACACTGGACACCAGCTCGCCCAAAAAGTAATGACCACCGGTTTGCCCTGGAAGCTCGCCAAGGTGTAGGTGGTACCTCTCGCATCGGCCAGACGAAAGTCCGGGGCCTTCTCGCCAGGTTTAGCCGCCAAAGCCATCAGCATGGCCCCTGCCAAAACCACACCGGCGAATTTCCACCACATACTCTTCACATCTCCTGTCAGGCAAATTATACCCCAATCGGCTACGGGTTCGTGGATTTTTAATTACCCGTATAGGGTATAAAGGCAAGCCCACCCTGCTGAAAATTTCCCCTTCAAAAGGCGATTCTGGCATATGCCCGCTCCGCTAAGGCACCGGCCGATCGGGTCCTTCCGGCGCCCTCGAGGTAGGCGTTTATGCGCTCTTTGGGGGAAATAAATCACAAAATAACCCTTGACCCATATACCCCCAGGTGCTATAAAGCGTATGTACACAGGTACACCGGCTATGCGACTTGTGCGAGCGGGCATCCTCGGGCTCATCGGTGTTGCGTACCTCTGGCTCACCGCGGCGCTGGCGGTGGATTTCAGCCGCTGGTACGCCTACTCCGAGGCCGGCCAGCTAGCCCGGCAGGAGGGGCGTATCCTGATGGTCTACTTCTGGAGCCACGGCTGCCCCTACTGCGAGCAGATGAACACCTTTGTGCTCTCCGACCCGGCGGTGTTGCAGGTGCTGGAGCGCTGCTTCGTGGTGGCCAGCGTGGACAGCCAAAGCCCGGAGGGGATCCCCTTGGCCCGCCAGTTGCGGGCGCTGGGGACCCCCACGTTCGTGTTCTTGGTGTACGGCGAGGGCAGTTGGAAGGAGACCGGACGGCTTTTCGGCAGCCGTCCTCGGGCGCAGTTTCTGAAGGAGTTGCAGCGGGTTTCTGCCCAAGGAGGTAGCGGTTGTGGATAGGAGAAGGTTTCTCAAAATAGCAGGTGTGGTCGCCGGGGCCTGGCTGGCTCCCAAGCTGGCCTTGGCCCAGGGGGGTGGGCTCGAGGGAGAGGATGTCGCCCATTTAGAGCCTGCCTTGCAAAAGGTTTTGGGCAAAGGGTTCAAGGATCTCACCCCCTCAGGCCAGGTGAAGCTCACCATGCCCACCATCGCCGAGTCTGGGGCCAACGTACCCTTCGAGATCGAGGTCAACCTGCCCAAAGAGCAGGTAAAGGCCATTCACCTCTTCGTGGACAAAAACCCCTCGCCCCACATCGTCAAGGTGGAGGTGGGACAGGCCATGCCCTACTACGCCTCCCGCACCCGCATGGCCGAGACCTCGGCGGTGCGGGCGGTGGTGGAGACCCAAGACGGCAAGCTGCTCCTGGCTTCAGCCAGCACCCGCGTCACCGTGGGCGGGTGCGGCTAGCGGAGGTGGATACCCCATGGCCATTCGTACCTTAGCCCGCCTGACCCCCCCCAAGCCCAAAACGGGGGAAACCTTCAAGCTACAGGTGGTCGCCCAGCACCCCATGGAGCCGGGCACCCGCAAGGACGAGAAGGGTAACCTCATCCCCGCCTACTACATTGACCAGGTAGAGGTGTACTTCGAAGGGCAGAAGGTAGCGAGCATCCTGCCCGAACCCGGGGTGAGCGCCAACCCGCTCTTCAGCCTGGCCTTCCAGGCCGGGCAACCGGGTACCTTCACCGTCAAGCTCAAGGACAACAAGGGGGATACCGGGGAGGCCTCCGTCAAGCTGGAGCTGGCCTAGCGGAGCGCCTCTAAAGGAGGCCACATGTGGAGATGGATCTGGCTGCTGTCGCTGCTCCCGCTGGCGCTGGTGCTGGCCCAAGGGGACAGCGCCCAAAGCGCCAAGGAGGAACTGGCCCGGCAAAAAGAACTCCTGCGTCAGACCATGGGGATTCTGCCCACCGAGCTGGTCACCGAGCAGGGCAAGGAGGTCTTCTTCCGCAAAGGACCCAGCGGCAAGAGCATGGAGGCCTGCGATTTCGGCCTGGGCGCGGGGGTGATCAAAGGGGCCATGGCCCGGCTCCCCCGCTACTTCCCCGATACCCAGCGGGTGGACGACCTGGACACCCGCATCGTCTACTGCATGACCCAGGTGCAAGGGTACAAGCCGGAGGAAGCCAAGCGCCCCGATGTGGTGGCGGTGGCGTTTTACCTGGCCAGCCAGTCTCAGGGGGAGCAGGTGCAGGTGGCGCTCTCCACCCCCCAGGAGCAAACCCTGTACGCCCTTGGGGAAAAGCTCTTCTACGCCCGCAGCGGCAGCCGGGATATGGGCTGCGCAGCCTGCCACGTGGACTACGTGGGCCGGCGGGCGGGCCCCCTGTTCTATGCCGATGTGCTGGGAGAGGACCGCTCCTGGACCCACTGGCCCGCCTACCGCTACTCCAACGACCAGAGCTGGACCATGGAGGACCGCATCCGCGCCTGTTATGGCAACCTAGGCCATCCGCGCCCCGATTTCTACTCGGTCCCCATCATCGCCCTCGAGCTGTTCATGGCCCACAAGACCAACGGGGCCAAGCTCGAGGAGTCCCCCGCCTTCGTGCGCTGAGGAGCAGCCATGCGCAAAATCGTCCTGGCGCTGTTGGGCTTTTCGCTGCTGCTGGCCCTGGGGCAAAGCGGCAGCCCCTTCACCCCGGAGGAGCAAAAGCTTCTCCAGGGCGCGGGCCGGGAGTTCTACCTGGCCCTGGCCGAGCAACCCAAGGATCAGGCCCTCTGCTCGCTGTACAAGGATAAGCTCCCCGCGGATCAGCTCCCCGGGTTCTTGCAGGAGCAGAAGGCCCGCATCAAATACCCCGCGAAGCTCATGGGGGATTGGAAAAAGGGCGGGGCCATCTTCAACGACATGGCCAAGGCCAACTGCTTCAGCTGCCACTTTGGCTCCCCGGTGTACTGGGGAGGGAACGTGGGCCCCAGCCTGGAGAAGTACGGGCAGCGGGGCCAGTCCGAGGCCATCCAGCGCTATACCTACGAGGTGGTCTACAACTCCTGGGCCTACTTCCCCTGCACGGTGATGTACCGCTTCGGGGTGCACGGCCTCCTCACCCCGGAGGAGATCGCCGACGTGGTGGCGTACCTGTTGGATCCCGCCTCGGACTTCAACACCAAGCCCGCCGCCACCGGGAGCAGATGATGACCCGACGCGAGCTCATCGGCCTGCTCCTGGCCCTGGGGCTTTCCTCGCCCAAAGCCCTGGCCCAGGCCCTGGAGAAGCCGGAGGGCCTGTACGACCTCCCCCCTTACGGAGACTTCACCCTGCTGTACCTTACCGACCTGCACGGCCAGCTCCGGCCGCACCACTACATGGAACCGCCCAACCTCCTCGCGCCCCGGCCCCTGCTGGGGCAGCCCGGCTACCTGAGCGGCATGGCCTTCCTGCGCTACTACGGCATCCAGCCGGGTAGCCCTTTGGCCTACCTGGGCAGCTACGTGGACTTAGCGGCCCTGGCCGAGCGCTTCGGCCCCATCGGGGGCGCTCCGCAGATCACCCAGCTCATCCGCAGCCAAAAGGAGGCCGCGCAGGGGCCGGTGCTGGTGCTGGACGGGGGCGACAACTGGACCAACTCCGGCCCCTCCTTGCGCACCCGGGGCGAGGCGTTGGTGGACTGGATGAACCTCAGCGGTTTCCAGCACATGGTCTACCACTGGGAGTACACCCTGGGGCGGGCCCGGGTGGAGGAGCTGGAGAAGAAGCTCAAGGCCCAGGTCCTGAGCTACAACACCACCGACGACGCCTTCGGGGATCCCGTGTATCCGGCTTACGCCCTTTACCCGGCGGGGCGCTACACCGTGGGGGTGATCGGGCTCACCTACCCCTATATCAAAGTTTCCCATCCAGAGGAATTCTCCGAAGGCCTTTCCTTCGGCATCAAAGAGCAAGCGTTACAGAAAACCGTGGACGAGCTCAGGGCCAAGAAAGTGGACGCGGTGGTCTTGCTCTCCCATGGGGGATTGCCGCTGGATATGGCCCTGG
This sequence comes from Meiothermus sp. Pnk-1, assembly GCF_003226535.1. NCBI lineage: Bacteria > Thermotogati > Deinococcota > Deinococci > Thermales > Thermaceae > Meiothermus > Meiothermus sp. Pnk-1. The sequence goes on from NZ_QKOB01000018.1 coordinate 45,160, forward strand.
CCCAGCGCATCCGGGGCATCGACCTGATCCTCTCGGGCCACACCCATGACCTCACCCCCGTACGCCTCCGGGTGGGAAAGACCTTTATCGTCGCGGGGGGGTCGGGGGGCAAGGTGCTCTCCCGGATTGACCTGGCCCTCGTGCGCGGGGGGATAGCCAACCTCCGGCTCCGGCTTCTCCCGGTGTTCTCCCGGGTGCTGCCCGAAGATCCCGAGGCCAAGGCCCTGGTCGAGCGGGTCTACCGGGAGAACCCCGACCTGCTCGAGCCCATCGCCCAGGTGGAGAGCCTGCTCTACAAGCGCGACACCCTGTACTCCACCCTAGACGAGCTGGCCTGCCGGGCCATCGAGGCGCACTACCCAGAGGCCGAGGTGATCTTCAGCCCCGGCACCCGCTGGGGCACCACCCTGCTGCCGGGGGAGGCGCTGACCCTGGACCGCATCCTGGCCTATACCGGCTTCACCTACCCCGAGGTGTACGTGTTCAAGCTCCGGGGGGAGCAGATCAAGGGCCTCCTCGAGGACGTGGCGGCCAACGTCTTTACCCCCGACCCCTTCTATCAACAAGGCGGGGACATGAGCCGGACGTATGGGATCAGCTATACCCTGGACATCGACGCCCCTCTGGGAAAGCGGATCCGGGAGCTCGAGGTCCGGGGCCGCCCGCTCGAGCCGAGCCGGGAGTACCGGGTGGCCGCTTACGGGGGCCGGCTCCAGCGGCTGGGCACGCCGGTAGAAGGGCTCACCCCGCGACCTGTCTACGAACTGATCGTGGAGTACGCCGGACAAACGGGCCGGGTGCACCTACCCCCGAGGCCCAACGTGCGCGTACCGGAGCGCAACTACCACCTTCCCGGAGGGAGCGGATGAAGCACAGAGTGATCCTGATCGGCGTCCTAACCTTTTTGGGGCTGGCCACTTCCCAGCCGAGCCCTTTCAAGACCCGCCTCGAGGGTGCGATCCGCTCCGGCGGGGATTCCTACGCCCAGGTGCTCCTGGCCCAGGACCCGGCCCAGCGGCTGTGCACCCAGTACCGCGGCCAGCTTCCCGGCGCGCTGTTGCCGCAGTTCCTCCAGGAGCAGAAGGCCCTCATCCAATACCCCGCGGGGGGAAAACTGCTGGGGGATTGGCGCAACGGGGAACAGGTGTTCACCGACCCCAAGCGGGGCAACTGCTACGCCTGCCACCAGGGCGACCCCAAGCAACTGGCCTACGGAACCATGGGTCCGAGCTTGACCGGCTACGGATCCCGGGGCGCCTCGGAAGCGGTGCTGCGCTATACCTATGAGAAGATCTACAACTCCTGGGCCTACGTACCCTGCTCGCTGATGTACCGCGGCGGGGTGCACGGGCTCTTCACCCCCGAGGAGACCGCCGATTTGGTGGCGTTCCTGGTCGACCCCCACTCCCCCATCAACCAGAGGTGAGCGATGCGCAAGCGCATGACCCTGACCCTTCTGCTCATGGCCACGGCGACGCTATTCGCCCTGTCCCAGCAGGAAAAACCCCTCGACCCCTTCGAGGAGGCCATGAAACAGCGCCAGCAGTACCTGCAAAGCTTTGGCCTCCTCCCCGGGGATCTCTTCGCCGCACAGGGAGAGGAGCTGTTCCATACCCAGCGGGGCCCCAAAGGGAAGAGCCTGGAGGGGTGTGACTTCGGCCTCGGGCCGGGCAAGCTCGAGGGGGCCTATGCCCGCCTCCCCCGCTACTTCCCCGATACCGGCAAGGTGGAGGACCTGGAGACGCGCATCGTGAGCTGCATGGAACGCCTCCAGGGCTTCAGGCCGGAGGAGATCAAGCGCGACGAGGTGGTGGCGCTGACCACCTTTGTGGCTTCCAAATCCAGCCAGGCCAAGATGGCGGTCCGCCCCCAGCACCCGGCCGAACTGGCCATGTACAACCTGGGCCGCGAGCTTTGGTACACCCGCGCCGGGCCTCGGGACATGAGCTGCGCGGTCTGCCACGACAGCTACGCCGGGAAGCGGGTGCGGCTCTCCCCGGTGATGAGCCCCAAGCAGGGCTTAGGGGGGGAGTGGCCGGCCTATCGCTTCGAGGAAGACCGGATGTACACCTTCGAAAACCGCATCCAGTTCTGCTACACCTCGGTGGGCATCCCGGCCCCGGCGTTCTACTCGGAGCCGCAGATCGCCCTCACCATGTACATCCTGGCCGAGGCCAGCAAGGCCGGGCACAGCTTCCAGGAGCTGCCTTTCTTCACCCGCTAGCCATGCTCTCCCGCAGACGGCTCCTGGCCCTCCTTCCCTTGCTTCCCGTGGACGATCTCCTTCGGGACCGGGCCAGCCCGGTACACCGGTGGGCAAGGGCCCAGGGCCGGTGTGAGGGCTGGACGGCGTGTTTTGGCGATTTCATCCGGCGGGTCCCCCCGGCCAGCTACCTGGTCTACCCCACCGAGGCGCGCGACCTGCTGCTATTCGACCCCTTTGTCCTGGACGTGCGCACCCGCGAGGAGCGGCAGCGGGGGTATATCCCGGGCTCGGTGCACATCTACGCCGGGGAGGTACCCGACCGGCTTTCCGAGCTGCCCCAGGACCACGGCGCCCTGATCCTGGTCTACTGCGGCAGCGGCAGCGTGAGCGCGGTGATCGCGGCTTACCTGCAGGCGTTGGGCTACGCCAACGCCAAGAACATCGCCCACGGCTTCAAAGGCTGGCTGGACGCCGGCCTACCTGTGGAAGGAGAGGGACCATGAAAAGCCTCTGGATTTTGGGAGTGGGGTTGGGCTTGGCCTGGGCGCAGTCGGTCCAGGTAGAGGTGAAGGGGGAGCTGGCCCAGGTCGAGGCGCAGGCCCTGGCCGCTTTGAAGGCCAACGGCCTCGAGCCCGACCGCGTCTTGAACCTGGGGGAGCAGATCCGGCAGGTCACCGGGGCCTCGTTCCCCGAGTACCACCTGGTGGTGCTCAAGCCCGAGGCCGGAAGCCTGGCCGCCGCCGCCAAAAACCCCATGGCGGCCATCGTCCTCCCCCCCACCGTCTACCTCCACGCGGCCAAGGCCGGGGTGACCACGGTGGGGACCTTCGACGGACGGCTGCTGTTCAACCTGCTGGGCGTCGCCGGTCCCGAAACCGACGCGCTCGTCTCGCGGCTCGAGGCCAGCCTGGGCCGGTTGGGCCAGCTCGAGCGCATCGCTCCGGCCGTGATGCCCGATCCCCAGTCGGGGATGAGGCCGGCCCTGCTCTACTTCGTGAGCGGGGCCAAGGCCGAGGACATGGTCCTCCTGCTCGAGGGCGAGCTCACCGCCCGCGGCCTCAACCTCACCCCCAACCTCAAGGTCGGGCCGGTCACGGTGATCCTGCCCTGCAAGAGCGAGTGGGCCCGGATCATGTTCAGCGCCCAACCCGCCGGGGGCTTTGCCGCCCCCTGCCGCTTCTTCGCCGTGGATGTACCCGGCGGAGCGCTGGTGGGGGCCATCGAGCCCATGCTCATGACCATCATGCCCGGGGTGATGGGCTCGCCCGCGGTGGCCATGCTCCAGGAGGCCAAGAAGACCATCACCGAGGTGCTGGAGAGCACCGGAGGGGTACCGTACCGTCCGGGACAGTAAAGAAAGGAGGATAAGGATGTCCAAGCTCAACCGCCGCCAGCTGCTCAAAGCAGGGGCCGCCCTCACCGCGGCCAGCGCCCTAGGCAACGGAGCCAAAGCCCAGCAGGAGTTCTACGCCACTCCCCCCACCCTGCTCCCGGCCCGCCGCACGGCCCGGGTGGTGGTGGTGGGCGGGGGCTGGGCGGGCACCACCGTGGCCCGCAAGCTCAAGCAGCAGCGCCCTGAGGCCGAGGTGGTGCTCGTCGAGCCGAAGCCCCTGTTCATGTCCTGCCCCATGTCCAACCTCTTCCTGGCGGGGATCAAGCCCCTGGAGTTTTTGGTCTTCGACTACACCCAAGTGGTCAAGGATGGGGTGGTCTTCATCCAGGAGCGGGTGCTGGACATCAACCGCGACCGGCGGCTGGTCCGGACCACGGGCGGCTACCTGGCCTATGACTTTTTGGTCCTGGCCCCGGGGATCGCCTACATGTACGAGGCCATCCCCGGCTACGCCGAGGTGAGCCACCTCCTGCCGGTGGGGTTCAAGCCCTTCGAGCACGTGGCCCTGCGCCGCATGCTGGACCAGTTCGACGAGACCGGCGGGGAGCTGGTCATGTACATCCCCAACCCCCCCTACCGCTGCCCCCCCGGGCCCTACGAGCGGGCGGCCATGCTGGCCTGGCGGCTCAAAACCAAAGGGGTAAAGGGCAAGGTCATCGTGCTGGACGCCAACCCCCAGCCCATCTCCAAGGCCCCCGGCTTCCTCGCGGCCTACAACGACCTCTACAAGGAGTATTTGGAGTACATCCCCAACACCCGCGTCACCGGCCTGGACTACGGGAAGAAGCTGGTGAAGACCGAGCTGGGGGAGGTGCCTTTTACCCTGGCCGACCTGATCCCCCCCATGAAGGCCGCGGAGATCGTGCGGCAGGTGGGGCTGGGCGAGCGCTGGGCCAACGTGCAACTCCCCTACTTCCTCTCCGAGAAGGACGAGCGGGTCTATTTGGTGGGGGACATCACCGGCAACACCCCTTACCCCAAGAGCGGCATGATCGCCTACGTCTCCGGCAACATCGTAGCCCGGCACATCGGCCAGCGGCTGGGGGGCAAGGCCCTGGCCGAGATCCCTCCGGAGCTGCCCACCAACATCTGCTACTCCTTTGTCGACTCCGAGGAGGCCATCTGGGTCTCGGCCAACTACTCCTGGGACCAGGCGGCCCAGCAGATCAAGTCCCAAAGCAGCGTGGACAACCAGCGCTCCGCGGCCAACGGCAGCGCCGCCTACGGCTGGGCCCAGAGCCTGTGGCAGGACATGTTCGGTCCGCGGGCGTGAGGAGGTGGAATGGACCGGAGGAAGTTCTTCCGGCTGCTGGGGGGAGGGATGCTCCTCTCCCCCCTTCTCAAGGCCCAAGCCCAGCCCAGAGCCTGGGAGGAGAAGACCCTCGAGCCCATGAAAACCCTGGGGTCTCCCCTCTCCGAGTACGGGGAGCGCTCCCCCTTCGAGGCCGAGGTGGTGCGCTACATCTCCCCCAACCTGCGCACCCGCACCAGCGGGGCCGACTTTGCCCCGCTGGAGCGCCTCAGCGGGGTGATCACCCCCAACGGCCTGCACTTCGAGCGGCACCACGGGGGGGTGCCCCAGGTGGACCCCCAGAGCTACCGCTTGGTGATCCACGGCCTGGTGGAAACCCCCCTGGCCTTCACCCTGGAAGAGCTCAAGCGCTTTCCCTCGCTGACCCGCACCTACTTCATCGAGTGCGCGGGCAACGGGCAGAACGGCTACCGCAACCCCCCCGACCCCAGCCTCACCGCCACCCGCAGCCGGGGGCTGGCCTCCAACGCCAGCTGGACCGGGGTGCCCCTGGCCCTGCTCCTCAAGGAGGCGGGGGTAAAGCCGCAGGCCCGCTGGCTCATCCCCGAGGGCCTGGACGCGGTGGCCTACACCCGCAGCCTGCCCCTGGACAAGGCCATGGAGGACGTATTGGTGGCCTACGCGCAAAACGGCGAGGCGCTGCGCCCCGAGCAGGGCTACCCGGTGCGGCTGGTGGTGCCGGGGTGGGAGGGGAGCATCCAGGTGAAGTGGCTCCGGCGCATCCTGGTCACCGACCTGCCCACCATGAGCAAGGACGAGACCAGCGAGTACACCGACGTGATGGCCGACGGCAAGGTCCGGGCCTTCACCTGGATCATGGACCCCGAGTCGATCATCACCTACCCCTCGGGGCTGCAGCAGATCAAACCGGGCTTTCACGAGATCCGGGGCCTGGCCTGGAGCGGGTACGGGCGCATCGCCAAGGTGGAGCTCTCCTTCGACGAGGGCCGGTCGTGGCGGCAGGCTTCGCTCGAGCCCCCCATAGAGCGCCGGGCCTTCGTGCGCTTCAAGCTGCCCTGGTACTGGCGGGGCGAGGAGGTGGTCCTCTGGAGCCGGGCCTGGGACGAGGAGGGAAATGTCCAGCCCACCCGGGAGGAGTTCTTTCAGAAGTGGGGCAGGAACAACCGCTACCACTACAACGCCATCCAGGCCTGGCGGATCGCCCCCGACGGCCGGGTGACGAACGGCGACCGCCCCCTGGGCGGGGCCGCGCAGCGCCCGGCGGGCGGCTGTGGCGGGGAGGTGTTCGATGTATAGGCGATGGGTAGGGCTCGGCGTGGCCCTGCTGGCCCTGGGCCTGGCCTCCCGCTACCAGCTGGGCACCCCCCTCAGCCCGGAAGAGGTGGCCTCGTACGACCTGCGCCCGGTGGTGCTGCCGGATGGCCGCGGCCTGCCCCCGGGCCAGGGAGGGGTGGAGGAAGGGGGGAGGATCTACGCGGAGAAGTGCGCCAGCTGCCACGGGCAGAGCGGGGAGGGTTACCCCTTCAACCGCCTGGTGGCCGAGCCTTTCCCCATCACCCCCGAGACCGAAGCCACCCAGTTCGCCATCGGCAACTACTGGCAGTACCCCACCACCCTCTTCGACTACATACGCCGGGCCATGCCCTACGGCAATGCCGGCAGCCTGAGCGCCGACGAGGTCTACGCCGTGGTGGCCTGGCTGCTCTACCAAAACGGCATCACCGACGGCAGCCAGCCCATGAACGCCCAGACCCTGCCCAAGGTGGCGATGCCGGCTCGAGCCCTGCTCCAGCTCGACCCCGAGACCCACAAGCGCTTCCCCTGGCTCGAGCTGCCCTAGGGATGAGCCCATGCTGAGCCTGCCCATCGCCCTCCTCGCGGGGATGCTCTCCTTCCTCTCGCCCTGCGTGTTGCCTTTGGTCCCCACCTACCTGCTCTACCTCGGGGGCCAGCGGGGCCGCCCGCTGGCCAACGCGGTGTTTTTCGTGCTGGGCTTCTCGGCGGTCTTCTTGGCGCTGGGGCTCCCCTTCACCCTGCTGGGGGGCCTGTTGTTCGACCACCGCGAGCTCCTGAGCCGGGTGGGGGGAGGGTTCATGGTGTGGATGGGGGCCTATATGCTAGGCCTCAGGCCGCGCTGGGGAATACACCTGCGCTACGAAGGCGATACCGCCCGCCCCTGGGGGGCTTTCCTCCTCGGGGCTGCGCTGGGGCTGGGCTGGACCCCCTGCATCGGCCCGGTCCTGGGGGGGATCCTGACCCTCACCGCCACGGGGGGCGGGCTGGGCCTGTTGCTGGCCTACATCCTGGGGCTGGCCCTGCCCTTCCTCCTGGTGGTGGCCTTCACCGACCGGGTCCGGCCCCTGCTGCGCCGGGCCGCCCGCCTCTCCCACGGGGCGGAAGTGGCCGCGGGAGTCGTGCTCATCGGGGTAGGGCTGCTGCTCCTGAGCGGGACCTACTCCGCCCTCAACGCCCTCTTCCTCAAAATCACCCCATCCTGGCTGCAGGATCGGCTCTAGCCGTCACCGCCCCTCTCCAGGCGATCGGTTAGACTGAACACCGAAGCCATGCTGCGCACCCTGGGAGCGTTGTCACTGGAGGGGTTTCGCAAGAGGAAGCCCCTGCTGCTGCTGACCTACCTGCTTTTGGAAGGCCCCCGCTCGCGCCGCCACCTGGCGGAGCTCTTCTGGCCGGGGGCCAGCGACGGCCTCAACAGCCTCTCGGTGGCCCTGACCCAGCTGCGGGCGGCGGGGGTGAGGGTGGAGGGCGAGGAGGTGCTGCGGGCCGAGGCGGCCTGCGACGCCCTCCTCCTGCAAAGCGCCCTGGAACGGGGGGAGTTGGCCGAAGCCCGCCGCCTCTACCGGGGCCGGTTTCTGGAGGGGGCCGACGACGGGCTTCCGGTGGAGCTGGAGGAGTGGGTCTGGTCCAGGCGCGAGGCCCTGGCCGAGGGGGTGTGGGCGGCCCACCGCCGCCAGGCCGAGGCCCTCTTCGGCCTGGGGTGGCCCGAGGAGGCCCAGGCCCTGCTGCGCGAGGCCCGGGCCCTGCCCGGGGTGGCCGAGGTGGTAGAGGCCGAGCCGGAGCTTCGGGCCTTCCCGCCGGAGGTGCAGCGGGCCTTCTTCGCCGTAGAGCTCGCGGGCCTGCCCCGGGCGGTGGAGCTTCTGGACCTGGGGGCCGAGGCGCTGGACTTCCTGGTGGAGCGGGGCCTGCTGGACCCCCAGGGACAGCCTGCCCTCCAGGTCCCCCTGAGCCCCGAGGGTCGCCGGGTGGCCCTAGAGCTGGCCCGCAGGCTCCCCCTCCTCGAGGCCGCCCCCCTCTACCGGCTGGCCCGGCCCCACTGGACGGAGGCCGACTTTGCCCGGGGCCGCCTGGCCCTCCTGCGCCTGGCCCGAAGCCGGGTGGAGGAGGAGCCCCAGGAGGCCCAGGCCCTGCTGGCCGAGCTGGCCCCGGACCCCGAGGTCCTGCTCCTCAGGGCCCGGGCCCTGGAGCGGCTGGGCCGCTACCGGGAGGCCCTGGACCTCCTGGAAGAGCTCTCCCCAAGCCCCGAACGAAGCGCCCTTAGGGGGAGCGTCCTCCTGCGCCTGGGCCACTTCGCCGAGGCCGAGGCCGAAGCCGAGGCCGCCCTCCTGGGCGGGGTCTACCCCCAGGCCGAGGCCCTGAACCTCAAGGGGATGATGCTTTTGGGCCAGGGCCGCTTCCAGGAGGCCGCCGAGGCCTTCAGCCGGGCGGCGGTGCGCTTTTTGATGGCCGGGGAGGAGGTGCGCCACCTGGGGGCCCTGGGCAACCGGGCGGTGGCCCTGGCCGAGCTGGGCCAGGGGGAGGGGGCTTTTGCCGAGGTGCTGGAGGCCATCGGGGAGCGCAAGGCCCTCCGGGCCCGGGTCTGCCTCAACCTGGGGGTGGTGCGGGAGCGGCAGGGGGACCCCCAGGAGGCGGAGAGGCTCTACCGGGAGTCGCTGGCCCTGGCCCAGGGCAACCTCGAGGCCATGGGCCGGGCCTGGAACAACCTGGGGGCCCTCTACCACCGCCAGGGGCGGCTGGCCGAGGCCAAGGCCGCCTACCAGGAGGCCTTGCGCCTGGCCAAGGCCGGGCAGGAGTGGGTGCTCACCGCGGCGGTGCTGGCCAACCTGGCCGAGCTCGAGGGGGAGCGGGCCAGCCTGGAGGAGGCCATCGCCCTCTTGGAGGAGGCCCGCTACACGGTGCTGGCCGAGCGCTACCGGAGCCGGCTCCGGTCCTTCGGGGCCGGCCAGCCTTAGAATAGGAACATGAACCGGGCCCAGGACTGGCTCGAGCAGGCCAGGTGGAACCTTCGCCACGCCGAAGGGAGCTTGGGGCTAGGGGATTACGCCTGGGCCTGCTTCGCCGCCCAGCAAGCCGCCAAAGCGGCGCTCAAGGGCCTCCACCTATCCCAGGGCCAGGTGGCCTGGGGACATTCCATCCTGGACCTCTTGGCGGGGCTTCCCCAGGACGTGGAGGTGCCCCAAGCGCTGATGGAGGCGGCGAAGGTCCTGGACAAGTACTATATCCCCACCCGCTACCCCGACGCCCACCCCGCAGGCCCTGCCGCCCGGCACTACACCCGGGGCGAGGCCGAGGAGGCCCTCCGTCTGGCCCAGGCGACCCTGGCCTTCGCCGAGGGGAAAGCATGACCCGGATCTTCCGCTTCGACCCCCAAGCGAGGCTCGAGGAGTTGGAGAGGGCCGCCCAGGCCCTGGGAAAAAGGCCCGAGGTGCTGGCGGTGGTCCTCTTCGGCTCCCTGGCCCAAGGCCGGGCCACCGCCATGAGCGACGCCGACCTCCTGGTGCTCCTGGAGCGCCGGGGAGCCTGGACCGCCTTCAGGGGTTAGCCGGGCGTTCAGACCCCGTTCAGACCCCCCCGCCTACACTGCCCCCAAAGGAGGTAGCCTATGGTTAAACCGATCTGGCTCCTGGCAGTCCCCTTGACCCTCTTCCTGGCCGCCTGCGGCGGGGGCGCTTCGCCGCCTCCGGGGAGCGTTACTCTTACCGTAGTAGACGGTCAGAACGTGGGCTATGCGGCGGCTTACCAAGTAGGTAGCGGCTCGTGGACGGCTTTCACCCCTAGCAGCGGTAACACATACACCTTCAGCCTGGGTGGCAGCACCACCTACGGGGTGGCGGTGCGCTGCAACTCCACCATCCCCGGCAACCCGCCGGAGGTCTACGTGATCCAGGCGACCCCTTCCGAACTCGCCAACCCCAAGGTCACCTGCAGCGAGGCCAACCCCGGCTTGGTTTCCTATACCCTAAACGTGGACGTCTCGGCGGTGCCCGGCGTAGCTTCGGGTGATCTGGTAAGGGTGAGCGGAAGGGGCTTTGGCGCAGGGGGCACCGTGATGAGCGTGACTACCCCGGTGGCCGTCAACCTGATGGCCCCCGCAGGCACCCAGGACCTTCTGGTCACCGTGAGTGCCTCGGGCAACCCCGTCAACTTCAAGGCGGCCAAGGTGTTGCGGGGGGTGAGCGTCACCAGCGGGGGTACAGGCCCCCTGGTTTTTGCGGCAGCGGATGCCCTGAGCCCGGCCAGCGTCACGGTGAGCCCTCCAAGCGGATTCACCCCGAGCTTCGCCGTGGCCAACGTGAACTACGTTAGTAACGACAACAAAGGCTCCGGTCAGGTGGGGTATGCCTCGGGTACGGCGGCCGCCAGTTTCCTCTACCGACCCGTAAGCGGGTTTGGGTCTGGGGACCGCTACGTGGTTTTTGCCACGGCGGGAGATAGCGCCAACGTGCTAGAACGCTTCCTGGGCACCAACGGCGGGCCTATGGTTCTGGCCTTGCCGAACCCCTGGCCCTCCGGCAGCCTGAGCGTATCCGCCCTGGCCCACCCTGTGGTCTCAGGCCTTAGCTACAGCAACTCCAACGTGCGCGCCTACGAGGTCCACCTGGAGGACTCCACCCTGATCTACCAGATAACGCTGAGCAAAGGCTGGCTGAGCGGCAGTAGCTATACTGTTCCTGACCTTTCCGCCCAGCTCGGCTACACCCCCTTTGCGGGCAGCGTCTATGTTTCGGTTAGCGCGCTCCTTTCGCCCGTCCCCGTGCTAAGCTTGGATCCAAACGACCCCGCCTCCTTCACGGCCACCAGCGATATCAGCTTGGTCCACGCCACGGGCAGCTACGCCGTGGGTGGCGGAACCCTCACCCTCCCCTAGCCATGCCCGCCTGGCTGCTGGACCTAAGCGGGTGTAGCGTCCTCTATAGCGATGAGGTGCCCCATGCGGAAATGGTTGTGGATCGTCTTACTCCTTTCGGCCTGCGCCCCGGCAGGCCCCACCCTCACCCTTTCCCCCGGCCGGGCGGCCCTGGGGGAGGAGGTGGAGGCCAGGCTCCAGGGGATGAGCATAGAGGGGGCCCGGGTCTTCGTGGCCGGGGCCGAGGCCGAGGTGACCCTCCGTGAGGGGAACCGGCTCCGCTTCCGGGTGCCCAGTGTCCCCGGCGGTCCCCAGCCCGTGCGGGTGGTGGCCGGGGAGCGGGAGGCCAGGGGGAGCCTGGGCGTTTTGGGCAACGTGGACCGGAGCCGGGCCCTGTTGCGGCTCCCCCTGGGCCAGACCCCTAGGTTACCTGCAGGCTTCACCCTCCTAAGGCGGGATGACCTCCAGGGCTGCGGCTTCGCCCTGGCCGAGCTGGGCTACAGCGGGGAAACCTTGGGCAAGGCCCTGGAGGAGCTCGAGGCCCAGGACCCCAGCTACAAGGCCGACCCGGAAAGCCTCTGGAGCCTCTCCAGCTGGGGGAGTGAGGCCATCGGGGCGCCTTTGGCCCAAAGCCGGGGCCACGGGGGAAACGGGGTGCGGGTGGCGGTGCTGGACACCGGGGTGGACGGGGCGGTTCCCCAGCTCCCGGGCTACGACTTCGTGGAGGAGGACGCCACCCCCCAAGACGCCTTCCCCGGCGGCCACGGCACCGGGGCGGCGGGGCTGGTGAGGGAGGTGGCCCCCGGAGCAGGGATCCTCCCGGTGCGGGTCTGCGACGGGAGCGGGGTCTGCCGGGCCAGCCGGGTGGTGCGGGGGGTGTGCTATGTGGTGGCAAACCGCCAGGGCCCCACTGTCCTCAACCTGAGCCTGGGCGGGGACACCCCGGTGGAGGCTTTGAAGCTCGCCCTTCAGGCCGCCCTGAACCAGGGCATCCCGGTGGCTGCTGCCGCCGGCAACCAGGGCAACCAGGGAAGCCCCGCCCACTACCCCGCGGCCTTGGACCTGCCGGGCCTGGTGGCGGTGGGGGCTTTGGAGAAAAACCTCACCCCGGCTCCCTACAGCACCCGCGGGGCCTACGTGGACCTGGCCGCCCCGGGCACGGCCCTGGAGTGCGTGACCCCGGGAGGAGGGCTTGGCACCTGCACCGGCACCTCCTTCGCCACGCCCCTGGTGGCGGGGGCCATGGCGGTGTGGCTCTCGGCCCAGCCCACTCTCACCCCGGCCCAGCTCCAGCAGAACCTGGAACACCACGCCAGGCCCTTGCCCTTCGCCCCTCAGGAGGTGGGGAAAGGAATGGTGGACCTCTCCCAGGCCCCCTAAGGCCCCTTCCCCTCCATGCCCCCCGCCCGGCGCGGGGGGTTTGGCGTTCAGGAAGCGTTCAGAGGGAATTCAGACCCCTCTTGCTACCCTGCCCTCGGGTAAAGGCCCAAAGGAGGAACCATGATCCTGAGGAAAAAGCTGTTGGCATTGGTGGGCCTGGCGGCCCTCTTCCTAGCGGGGTGCAGCAGTGGCCTGCGCGACCCCCTGGCCGAGGTGCCCCAGGCCGAGGAGGACTTCAAGGCCCAGCTCCTGCCCCTGTTTGACGAGGCGGAGGGCCTGCTGGGCGACCTCATGCCCACCCGGGTGGGGGCTCAGTCCACCTTCCCCCGCTCGCTCACCGTGGCGAGCGACGATGAGGGCATCGTTCTCATCACCTCCCCGCGCAGCTGGACCCCTCCGACCAGCATCGAAGAGCTTAACGGCAAGCCCCTCTTCATCAAGATCCGCTGCACTTCCACCGGGAAGTGCCACGTCTGGCTAGGCGAGCTGATGAGCGACGGCCAGCAGGGGTACCGCATGACCTGGTATGGCGACAAGGACAGCTCCGGGCGGCGGTTGCGCACGACGACCGAGGCCCAGGTGGAGGTCGGGCAGAGCAAGCCGCCCATTCCGCCCTGCAAGTTCTACCCCTGCTACAGCAAGAAATGGGTGAAGTTCCCCAACGGCCAGTGGGGTTGGGTCTACGACATACTGATTTGGCCAAATAACCCCACATTCATAGCCCACATCCTGGCCCCCTTCCCCTCCGACCTGCCGGGCCAGCCCCTGCAGGGTACCCTGAACACCGATCCTTTGGTCGGGAAGCTGCGCGGGGTGGTGGACAACCTCCGCAAGCCCTACGAGGTGGAGTGGCCCCCGGCCATCCTTCTGCGCGAGGACAAGGCCCTGGCCTTCGCGCCTTACAAGAACCCCAAGCTGAGCCAGGCCCAGAAGCCCGAGGAGCTCCTGAACCAGGACTTGGGCCTCCTCTACCTGCGCCTGGGTGACGCGACCCGGGTGTTGAGCCTGAAGCTGGTGCAGGACGGGGAGGAGTACTTCCTGGCCGCCACCGACCTGAAGAACCCCAGCCAAGGAGCGCGCTTCAAGGTGGGGCAGGTCAGCATGCCCTGTCCTCCCTTTGAGTGCTACGCTCCCTCCCCTCTTTTCCTCGGCATCGAGGACCACCTCCAGGCCTCGCCAACGTTCCAGCTGGGGGTGGGGGAACTCCTCCTCGACCTGATCGAGATTCCCTAGTCCTCCCCGGTCGGACCCGACCCCCGCGGAAGCCGCGGGGGTTTTTCTATCAGTTTGTGGGAGCGTTGAAGCTTCTCATTATCTTAATACTTTTTTGGGGGGAGATCCCTTGGGTTTTTTGAAAATCTTTCAATAAAAGGCTAAGGGCTCTCATAAAAGGGGTTATAAAGGCGTATATTCTCATTTACTTAATACCTAGCCCCCCCTTCTTTTACTTTGTCGCGAGAAAGCTCTTCTTACCCCGGTGCCGCCCCGAGAACCCCACCCTAGCTTTTGCGGTGGCATATCTTTTTTGGGCGAACCCTACCCTCCCCCCGCCCCCCCATACAAAAAAACACTCTTTTCCGGGGAGAACCCTCAAAAAAAGAACCCCCTTCTTCGTTGACGGTCTTGCGGTCTGGCTTTGCCGTGGCCCTGGAGGAGCAAGAAGAGGAGGGCTTTGAGGGACGCTTGGAGGTGGGGGCTTTCATCAGACGGGAAAACCCCAGCCCTTTTCAAATGCCCCGGTTGCATAGAGTTGAGGGGGAATGGATAAGTGCAAGTTTTGAGACCATCAACCCCAGCTTCAGCACCCAGTGATACCCTTTCATGCAGATTCCTTCATCCCAGGCCACCAGTGGAAGAGGGTGTGCCGCCTTAGAGTCTCCGGGTCTCCCTCCAGCCCCCGGCACCGCTCGGCTACCACCTCCAGGTCCTAGAGGTGTTTCGCTCCGCGAAAGCACGGGAAACACCGCCTCGTCCGTTCCGCTGGCCGCAGCTCGGGACTAAAGACCAGCCGTATCCCCGCCGGCACCTCCATCCGCCCGGTCCGGCACCACCCACCCCTCCTCCCCTCAGGCTCTCCCCCGTAAAACCAGGGGTACCGGTGCATACATCCGCCGGTGCACGGGCCTAAGCCCCAGCCGGTGGCCAAGTGACCGTCGCAGGCCAATAGCCTCACCCTCCGCCCCGGTCTGTTGGACCTCGGCGCTGCTTTGCGCAGCAAACACCGAGCGGAGTTTTTTTGAACATCTCCTGCGCCTCAGCATCGGCCCCTAGCTCCCGCTCCACCCAGTCCCGCAGCTTGGGTCCCGTCCACAGGCCCCCATCGGGGGGAGGACCCTTGAGGGCTTCCAGAACCCTCTCCTGTTCTTGGGGGGTGAGCTTGGGCTTCTGTCCCGGGTTCTGGTGCCGCCGGTCCTTCAGGGCCCCGGGGCCTTTCTGGTTGTAGCCCCGCACGGTCTCCTGCACCCGGCAGGGAGGGTTCAGGGCGATCTTGGCGGTGAGGCCCCGCTGGGCGTGGTAGACGGCCGGGAAGCGGAAGCCCTCTTGACCCTCCGCCGGAGTTATCGGCTGCGGTCATGGCCGAAGGATACAGCAGGAAAGGGTATCATGCACCCTCCGGTCGACCTCCTGGGGGTTGGGGCAGCCGTGGCCCATCCCCCCGGGGCCCCGCGCCCGTGGCCCGGGGACTGGGCATCCCCCTCAGCTTAGGGGATCTGGGGCCTCGCTGCCCTCCTGCAGAGCCCGCATCAGGGAGAGAAGGGGGGTGGCCCAGATCCCCTCCCGCAGGGGGAAGACCTCCTTCCCCGGGTAGACCACGTAGGACCTCCGGGGTCGGAGGTCCTCCAGGGCCTGGTGGAATCCCCGGGAGGGCCTGGGGGTCAGGCTGCGCTTCACCTCCACCGCCAGGACCTCCTCCCCGGGCAGGACGGCCACCAGATCCACCTCCGCCCCCGCCCGGGTGCGGTAGAAGAAGGCCGCTGCCCCCTCGGGCAGGACCCGTAGGAGGTTCTCCAGAACGAAGCCCTCGTAGCTCGCCCCCACCACGGGGTGGGCCAGGAGGGCTTCCAGGTCGGCCAGGCCCAGGAGCGCGTGGACCAGGCCGCTGTCCCGCAGGTAGAGCTTGGGGCTCCTGACCAGGCGCTTGCCCAGGTTGGCCTCCAGGGGCGGGAGGCGCCGCAGCAGGTAGAGGTCGGCCAGGAGGTCCAGGTAGCGGGCCACGGTCCGCCCGTCCAGGCCCAGGTTGCGGGCCAAGGTCGAGAGGTTGAGGAGCTCCCCCTGGAGGTGCGCCAGCATGGTCAGGAAGCGGCGCAGCGTCTCCCCGGGAAGCTTTCCCCCCAGAAGCGGGATCTCCCGCTCCACGTAAGCCCGGAGGAAGTCCCGCCGCCAGCGGAGGCTCGCCCGATCGTCCGGGGCCAGGAAGCTCTCCGGGAACCCCCCCCGGAGCCAGAGGGCCTCCTCCCCCTGGGGGCCCACCTCCAGGAGGTCAAAGGGGGCGAGTTCCAGGTAGCTGGCCCGTCCCGCCAGGCTCTCCCCCGCCTGCCGGGAGACCTCCGGGGAGAGGGAGCCTAGGAGGAGGTAGAGGCCCGTCCGCCTTCCCCGCCGGCGGGCCCGGTCCACCAGGCTCCGCAGGAGGGGAAAGAGGTCGGGCGTGCGGTGCACCTCGTCCAGGATCACCAGGCGGTCCAGATGGGCCTCCAGGTAGAGCTCGGGGGCAGCGAGCCGGGCCCGGTCGGCCTCCGACTCCAGGTCGAGGTACAGGGCCCCCCAGGCCTCCCCTACCTCCAGGGCCAGGGTGGTCTTCCCCGCCTGCCGGGGCCCGGTGAGGACCGCCACGGGGGAGGTCCGGAGGCGTTCCTCCAGGGCGGGGCGGAGGCGGCGGGGAATCATGCTTGCTAAACTAACATGATAATGTCAAAAAAACAAGGATTTTGGTGACCTCCCGATGTTCCCCTTTTGGGGGAGCTCGCGCCGAGGACGATCCCCTACCCCGCCTACCGGCGGTGAAGGAGACGCTTCTTTCGACATAAGCCGTGGGGTAGCGTCTCGGGACGGAGTAGGCTCCGTACACCGGGTAGCCGCTGCCCTCGGTGGCTACCCGGATCGCCCCGACGGCGTCGGCCCCGGGCAGGATCGGTGTCGTGCTCTTGCCGAACAGCCCCAGTCAGGTCAGGACCGTCCACCCTCCCAGGGGTTGAGCAAGCGGATAGGCAGGCCCCGGAAGTGGGCGGTGTTGCGGCTGACCAGGATGAGCCCGTGGCGCAGGGCGGTGGCAGCCAGCAGGGCGTCCAGCGGAGAGAGGGGGCGGCCTTCGTTCAGGGCCTCGCCGGTGAGCGCGCCCCAGGTCTCCATGACCTCCAGGTCCAGCGGCAGAATCTGCCCGGCGAAGCGGCGCTCGAGGTCCGCGATCCACCGCTCCAGCACCGGCTTGCGCGCCTCAGGGGCGCGGACGGCCCCCTGCACCAGTTCTCCCAGCGTCAGCACCGAAAGGTAGGCCTCCCGCTGCGGGAGCCCTTCCAGCCAGGCCACGACCCTGGGGTTGGGCTGGCGCCGGGCAGCCTCGGATACCACATTGGTGTCCAGCAGGTAGCTCAGAAGCCCACCTCCCGGTAGCCCGTTTGCGGGCGGTTGGCGAGGGCCTCGGCTTCTTCGTCGGAGAGGGGTTCTGAGGGACGCAGCGCCTCGAGGAGGGAGACATCCTTGCCGCGGAGGCGGGTGTAGGTGGCCCAGTCAAGCACCACCACCGCAGGCCGACCCCGCCGGGTCACGGTCTGGGGCTCGCCCTTCAGGGCCCGCTCCACCACCTCGGAGAAGCGGGCCTTGGCCTCCTGTAACTGCCAGGTACGTTTCACCCTAACAGTCTAGTCTGACTAGATGATTGGATCAAGCCAGAGGCCAGGAGTTTACCCACAACCCCTCAGAGCAAAGCAACCTTTCCCGCTTCGCGCGCTCCAGATGCTCCTGGGTTACCTGGCGGTTTAGCAAGCGAAAGCCCCCCCTTTCGCCAACAAGCCCTAGCTTGCCCCCAAGCTCCAGCAAAAACCCTTGAAAGGCCCCACCGGCAGGCTGGTCAAAAGCCACCACGAACCCCGCCTCCCCAGCGCCGGTACCCGGCTGACCACCGAGGAAAGCCGTCGCCCCTCCACCGCTACCTCCGTCCACCCAAAGTGGAGCTCCACCCACCGGTACGGCCCCCTACCTTCATCTCCCACCCCCACGGAAGGGAAGGGGCAAAGAGGCCACCGGGGAGTAGGGGAAAAATTGTGTAAATAGGGACGGCCAATTGGTAGCCCTGCCACAGCTCCCACGCGACCAAGGCGGAGACTGCCACTGCTTGCTGGCGTTCGCACTAGCCGGATCACACAATTGCGATCAGGGCAGGGTTATGGCGGGGCAACCGTCGAGTTGGATAGTTTTGGAGGCAGCGGGGGTAAAGACGCGGCACTCTCCCCCACTGCACACTTCTTCGGTGGCCTTCACGATCATGCCACCGTCGTAGCTGACCCGGAGGGTTTCAGCGGTTCCACTCACCTTCAGGCGCAACTCTCGGGTGCTGGCGGTAGCTTCGCTGATGTGGGCGTGACAGCTGTCGATGCGAGCCTGGAGTTGGGGTAAAGGGGCTTGGGTCGCCTGGGGGATAGTCTCAGACGGGTTTTTGGTCGGTAGGCGCAGACTGATGGAGGCAAAGTAGAGGGCTATGGAGACCAGCAAGGCTAGCCGCAAGGGATTTAGTTTCCGGTCATCCATGTATTGTCTCCTGTATTTCACTATAGCCGCAGTACCTGGTTTCAATCCTCGGCATCATCCGGACAACCTGCACGCCCTCTACCGGGAAAGCGAAGACCCCCTGGAGCGGGCCCGCTGGCACGCCAAAACTCTTCTTCCCCGCTCTCCTGGCTCTGGCTGGAGCTCTGGGCATTGGATGAGCCTCGCCTGGGGCTGAAGCTGGTGTACCGACGGGTGACGCCCTTGGCCTGGGTGCGGCCGCGGTACCGCTGGCTGTACGTGTACGGCAGGGGAGAGCGAGTTTTGGCTGCTGCCCACGGTGGACGCCGAAGCCTTCTCGGCTGCTTCCTCGACAGGGGAACACCAAGAGGTGCTAAGGCGCTTTGCCCGGTTGCGGGGATCTGGGGAGAGGAGGCTTTTGCGGGTAGTGCAGCCGGCGGAGAGGCTTCTTTCGCCGCGCAGCAGGGCGCGGGTATGGCCTCTGGTGGCCAACGGGCGGGTGGACACGGAGGAGGAGCTTTGGGCGAAGGTGGAGGCCCGTTACGCCTACCTGCAGACCCAGCCGGACCTCATTCGTAGCCATACCCTCTTCCATTGGTGGCCGGGAGGGTGCTGAGGGAATGAATCAGTGGGATTTCTTATGACTGGCCGCCGCTTTTAGTCGACACGGCGCAATGCCGACCGCCTTCGCTCCAGGTGGGCACCGCCCCCGCCCTGAAGCGGCCCTTGGGGCACGCCCGTTTATTTTGCGGCAAGCTGGCCCTGGAGCCAGCTCCTCGCCTGCTCGAGGGCCGCCGACCCCAAACCCGCCAACCCGGCCTCCACCAAGCGCTCCAAGGCCAGGTTACCCCCCACCTCGCCGGCGAAGGGGCTTCCCCCCAGGCCGCCCAAGGTGGCGTCCAGGGCCTGGGCGCCGGCCTCGAGGGCCGCCTGGGCATTCTCCAGCCCCCAGCCGGCGTCGTGCAGGTGAACCCGCACCGTAAGTTCCGGGAAGGCCTCGCGCACCGCCCGGACCCGGCGGTAGACCGCCTCGGGCCGGGCCTGGCCGGTGGTGTCGGCCAGGCCGACCTCCTCAACCCCCAGCCGGGCCGCCCCCTCCACCCAGCGCCAGAACTCGCCCTCGGGGGTTTCCCCCGCAAAGCTGCAGTGCCAGGCGTTGGCCAGGGCCAGCGAGAGTTGGACCCCGGCCAAAGGGGCTCGCCAGGCTACCTCGGCCACCTCGCGCCAGGTCTCCTCCTGGGTCTTACCGGTGTTCTTTTGGTGATAGATGGAGGAGATCGCCAGAACCATCTCCACCCGCCCCACCCCCGCCGCACGGGCCCGCTCGTAGCCTCTGAGGTTGGCGATGAGGGCGTCCCGGATCCCCTCGAAGGGCCTCAGGGCCTCCCAGAGGGCCTCGGCGTCGGCCAACTGGGGCAGGCGCCTGGGGGAGACGAAGGAGGTCACCTGGAACTCGCGGACCCCAGCGGCGAGGAGCCGCCGGTAGAGTTCCACCTTGACCCCTGTGGGGAGCACCTTGGCCTGGCTCTGCAGGCCGTCGCGCAGGGTTAGGTCACGCAGGCGGAAGTTCACTGCCGGGATACCTTGTCCACGAAGGCGTTGGTATAGGTCTTTTTGAGGTCGATCTGGATTCTGGCCACCTTTTCGTCGAAGCCGGAGAGCACCACCAAGGGCCTCAAGGGGGCAGTATCGCTGAAGCGGCCGGTGGCCGAGAACATCTCGGCGGAGTTCTTCAAGACCTGCAGGTAGAGTTCGCGGTCGCCCAGGAAGTACTCCTCGGGGAGCACCCGGGCGATCTCCTCCGGGCTCCTGCCCTGTAACCAACGCAGCCCCTTCACCACGGCGTTGACCAGCCGCTGGGCGGTGTCGGGGTTTCTCTCCAGCCAGGCCCGGGTGGTGTAGAGCACCGCCGCCGGGTACTCGCCGCCGAAGGCCGCCCGGGCCCCGGCGGCGGTGCGGGTATCGGCCAGCACCTTGATCAGCCCCCGCTGTTGCAGCAGGGTGATCACCGGGTCCACGTTGACCAGGGCGTCTATCTGCTTGCGCTCGATGGCCGCAACGGCCTGGGCCCCGGTGCCCACCCCGATCACCGCCACGTCGGTGGGCCTGAGCCCGGCCTTGATCAGCCAGTGGTTGAGGTAGAAGTGGGTGGAGCTCCCCGGCGCGCTCACCCCTACCTTGAGGCCCTTGAGGTCGGCCACCCCCCGCACCCTATCGGCCAGGTCGCTGCGCACCCCTAGCACCACCCCAGGGTAGCGACCCACCTCCACAAAGGCCACGATGTCCCGGCCCTGGGCCTGCATCTGGATGGTGTGGTCGTAGAAACCCATCACCACCTCGGCGCTGCCGCCGTTGAGGGCCGCGAGCGCCCGCGAGCCGGCCTGCAGGTCCTGGATGGCCACCTCCAGCCCCTCCTGCTCGAAGAGTCCGAGCCGCTCGATCACCGTGAGCGGCAGGTAGACCAGCGCGGTCTTGCCGCCCACCGCCAGGACCACCCGCTTCTTCTCCTGGGCGAAGGCCGCGCCCAGGAGGGCCAGAGCCAAGAGTGCCAGTACCCAAAGTTTCCGCATACCCTACCTCCTACCGCGCCGATTCCGTTGCCTGGGGCCGCCAGACGAGAAGCCGCCGCTCCACCAGGCTCACCAAAAAGTCCAGCACCAGCACAAACGCCATCAGCACCGCCATACCGGCGAAGACCCCGGTGGTGTCGAACACCCCTTCGGCCTGGGCGATCAGGTAGCCGAGCCCGGCAGCCGCCCCCAGGTACTCCCCCACCACCGCCCCGATCACCGCGAAGCCGATGGAGGTCCTCAAGGAGCTGAAGATCCAGCTCGCCGCCGCGGGCAGGTAGACGTGGCGCAGAAGCTGGCCGCCGCCGGCCCCGAGCAGCCGGGCGTTGGCCAGGACCACCGGGTTGACCTCCTTCACCCCCTGGTAGGTGTTGAAGAAGGCCACGAAGAAGACCAGCGTAATCCCCAAGGCCACCTTGGAGAGCATCCCCAGTCCGAACCACAGCGTGAAGATGGGGGCCAGGATGATGCGGGGGATCGAGTTCAGGGCCTTGATGTAGGGATCTAGCACCGCCGAAGCCGTGGGGAACAGGGCCAGCCACAACCCCATCACCACCCCCAACAAGGTCCCCACGAAGAAGGCCAGGAGCATCTCCGCCGAGGTGATCCAGAGGTGGCGGTAGACCTCGCCCTCGGCGAACCACCGGACTACCCGCCCGGCGATCAGGCTGGGCTGGGAGAAGAAGAACCTATCGATGCGCCCGCTCTGGGAAGCCCACTCCCAAACCCCCACGCAGGCTATCAGGATACCCAGCTGCCACAGGCGGACACTAATCCTCGCGGGCATAGCCCTTCTGCACCTCCCCCCTCAGCAGCCCCCAGATCTCCTGGTGGATGCGCAGGAAGCTTTCGGTGAGCCGGATCTCGGCCACGTCGCGGGGCCTGGCCAGGGGGATCGCGAAGGCGCCGATGGGCCGGGAGCGGGGTCCCGCCGACATCACCACCACCCGGTCGGCCAGGGCGATGGCCTCCTCAAGGTCGTGGGTGATGAAGATCACGCTCTTGCGGTCCTCCTGCCAGAGCCTCAGGAGCTCGTTTTCCATCAAGTGCCGGGTCTGCACGTCCAGGGCCGAGAAGGGTTCGTCCATCAGGAGGAGTCTGGGGCCCCCGATCAGCACCTGGGCCAGGCCCACCCGCTTCTTCATGCCCCCGGAGAGCTGGTGGGGATAGCGGTCCGCGAAGCGCTCCAAGCCCACCTTGGCGAGCCAGGGTCGGGCCCGCTCGCGGGCCTCCCTGAGGGGGGTGCCGCGGAAGACCAGGGGGAGGGCTACGTTGTCCAGGGCGGTCTTCCAGGGCAGGAGGGCGTCCTGCTGGAAGAGGTAGCCCACCTGGGGGTTGAGGCCCCGCACCTCCAGGCCGAAGGCGCGCACCTCTCCGGCGCTCGGGGGGAGGAGGCCCGCCACCACGTTGAGCAGCGTGCTCTTGCCGCAGCCGGTGGGCCCTACCACCGCCACGAACTCCCCCTCGCCGACCTCGAGGTCCACCCCCTCCACCGCGGTGTAGCCGCCGAAGCGCACCGCCACCCCGGCGAGCTCCACCGCCAGCTTTAGCCCTAGCCCAGCTTTGGCCATGCCACCACCCCTTCCTCCGCCAGCGCCTCCATCTCCGCTTCCCCCAGGCCCAGCAGATCCCCCAGCACCTCGCGGGTATGGGCCCCCAGGGGAGGGCCGGCCCAAGCGATGCGCCCGGGGGTCTCCGAGAGCCTGGGCACCACCCCCTGCATGGCGAGCTTTCCCAGCGCGGTTTCCACCTCTACCACCGCCCCCCGGGCGCGGAAGTGCGGGTCCTCCACCACCTCCCGGGCGCTGTTCACCGGCCCGGCCGGCACCCCGTAGGCCCGGAGCAGCCGGTCGAGCTCCTCCAGGGTGTACTTCCGGGTCCACCGGGCGATGCGCTCGTCCAACTCCCCCTGGCGCTCCCCCCGGGCCCGATGGGTGGCGTAACGGGGGTCCTCGGCCAGCTCGGGGCAGCCCATGGCCTGGCAGAGCCTCTGGAAAGGCCCGTCGGCGTTGGCCCCGATCTGGATGTGGCGCCCGTCCCGGGTGGGATAGAGGTTGGAGGGGGCCACCCCGGGCAGGATGTTGCCGGTGCGCTCGCGCACCTTTCCGGTGGCGCTGTACTCGGTGAGCACGCTCTCCAGGACGGCGATCACCGCGTCGGTGAGGGCCACGTCCAGCACCTGACCTCTCCCGCTGAGCTCGCGCGCACGCAAGGCCGCCAGGGTGCCGAAGGCGGCGAAGAGCCCGGCCAGGCTGTCGCCGATGGAAAGCCCCACCCGCGGCGGGGGCCGGTCGGGGAAGCCCACCAGGTAGCGCAGGCCACCTACGGCCTCGGCCACGCTGCCGAACCCGGCCCGCTCCCGGTAGGGGCCCTGCTGGCCAAAGCCGGAAACCCGGGTCACGATGAGCCTGGGGTTCTCGGCGAGGAGGCCCGGGGGCTCGAGGCCGAGCCGCTCCAGCACCCCGGGACGGAAGTTCTCGATGAGCACGTCAGCCTGAAGGGCCAGCCGGCGGGCGAGCGCGCGGCCTTTGGGCTGGCGCAGGTCCAGGACCACGCTCTTCTTGTTGCGGCCGATCACCGGCCACCACAGGGACTGCCCGTCCTTGAGGTGGACCCCCCACCGGCGCATGGCGTCGCCCTCCGGGGGCTCGAGCTTGATCACCTCGGCCCCGTGGTCGGCCAGGAGCTGGGCCGCGAAGGGGCCGGCGATAAAGCTGCCGAGCTCGAGGACCCGGATCCCCGCCAGCGCGCTCACCTGCGCACCTCCGCCCCGGCGGCCAGCAGCCCCCGGTAGCTCCGCTCCAGGCTCTCCAGGAGCCGGACATAGGCGCGCTCCAGATGGGCCTGGACCAGCGCGGCCGCCTCCTCGCCGCGCCCCTCCCGCACCAGCTCTAGGATCCGGCGGTGCTCCCGGTGGG
The DNA here is from genome assembly GCF_003226535.1 of Meiothermus sp. Pnk-1. Lineage (NCBI taxonomy): Bacteria > Thermotogati > Deinococcota > Deinococci > Thermales > Thermaceae > Meiothermus > Meiothermus sp. Pnk-1. The sequence goes on from NZ_QKOB01000018.1 coordinate 68,763, forward strand.
CCTGGGCCCGCCCCTCGGGGGAGAAGGCCTCCACGAAGCGGGCCCGGTAGATGCCGGGCAGCACCCCGGCCAGGGCCTCGACCAGAAAGCGATTGCCCGCGAGCCGGGCCAGCGCCAGGTGGAACTCGGTAGCCAGCTCAAGTTCCCGCTCGGGGTCGGGGGCCTCCTCCAGGCGGTCCAGGAGCCCGGCCGCCTCGAGGACCTCCGCGTGGCGGGCTGCGGCCCAGCGCACCGCGGCTGCCTCCAGTACGCTGCGGAAGGCAAAGGCCTCGGCCAGCTCGGCCAGGTCGAGGGGAGCCACCACGTAGCCTCGCCCAAAGCGGCGCACCAGCCCCTCGCGGGCCAGGCGCTCCAGGGCAGCGCGGACGGGTGTGCGGGAGACCCTCAGCAGTCCCGCGAGGCGCCGCTCGCCCAAAGCCTCCCCGGGGCGGAGCTCCAGAGAAAGGATGCGGCGCCGCAGCTGCCGATAGGCTTCCCCCGTTTGGGATGGGCTCATGAAACCTCCTTTGGAATACCGATATGGTATACCAAAAACCCCTGCCGGCGCAACTCCTCTCGAGCCGCAAAGCTCACCCTGGCAGTAAAGCCTTGGCTCTCGGTCACCGGAGGCTTCCAGGCGCCCACCCCGAACGGGCGGCTGAGCAGCCCTGGAGAGGGTGGGTGGGGTCGAGGCCGAGGATCAAACCGAGCTGCTCGGGCCGGGGAGGAAATAAGGTGGCGGAGTCCACGTCCAGAAGCTCCGCGGCCTCGCTATAGAACCTGTGACGTCCTCCCCCGAATTCATTCGGGGGCCTCCTCAAGAGGCACGCAGGTCCGACCTGCGCTTCGGTTCGTGGACCGTATGCCACCCCGGCCGGAATGACAAGACCACGGGCCGCGCCACGCGGCCACTACTCCCCTGGATGGGAGATACCTGGAATGCGCGCTCGTAGATGTTCAGCGCGCCGTTCACGTCCGCTTGGGCCGTCCACCCGCATGGGCAGCGGTACAGCCCGCGATGAATCCGGCTTGCCTCGCGCGCTTTCCCGCAACCATGGCAGGTGCGGGAGGTGCCCCGCTCGTCAACGTCGTCGCGCACGACGATACCCGCAAGCTCCGCCTTGTACCGGAGCATGTCGGGACATGCGGGGGTTCTCCCGCGACGGCGGCTTAACCTTTGCCCGCACCTTCTGCCAGTACCGCCGAACCGCCTTGAATCGCCGCGCCGTCCTCGAAGGCGGCGGCCATGTCCGCCGCCGAGCCTCGGGCGATGGTCGCGGGCGCACCGGGTAGCATACAAAGACATGACATACCCGGAATAGAGTCCCCATCGTATGTGCCTGAGAAAGCTCCTCGCCGCTTTGGTTTTGCTGGGCATGGCCGCCGCCCAGGGAAGCCTCACCCTGTACACCTCCGAGGTTTTGACGGATGTGAACGCCTTGGTGGCCGCTTTTCAGCGGGGAAACCCGGGGGTACAGGTGAAAGTTTTCCGTTCGGGCACCGGAGAGGTGGTGGCCAAGCTGCGGGCAGAGCTGGAGGCGGGCAACCCCCAACCCGACCTGATCTGGTTCGCCAACGAAGACTTTCTAAAAGAGCTGGCGGCTAAGGGATTGCTCCGTCGGGTACCTCCCACGGTGCCGGGCTACCCTTTGCAGTACGCACCGGGCGGGGGGCTCTACTACGAGGTGCGCCTTCTCTACAACGCCTTTGGCGTGAACCGCCAGAGGCTGCCCAAGGTCCCCACCTCCTGGCAGGACCTCCTAAGGCCCGAGTACCGGGGCCTCTTGGCGATGCCCGACCCCAACTACTCCGGCGGGGCGCTGGCCACGCTGGGGACCTTAGCGGATCGCCTGGGCGTAGACTACTTCAGGCGTTTGAAGGAGAGCGGCTTGCAGGTAGAGCAGTCCAACCCGGTGCTCCAGCAGAAGCTGTCTCGAGGGGAGTACGGCCTGGCCATCACCACCGACTTCGGCCTGCGGCAGGAGATAGCCAAGGGGGCTCCGCTGGAGGTGGTCTACCCCAGGGACGGGGCCATCCTGGTACCCACCCCCATCGCCGTAACCTCCTGGAGCAAAAACCCCGAGGCCGCCGCGGGCTTCCTCCGCTTCCTCCTCTCCCCCGAAGGCCAGCGGGTCTTCGCCGAGCGGGGCTACTATCCGGTGATGCCCGATGCTCCCCGACCCGGGGGAGCCCCGGAGAAGGTGGTGAGCGTCCGGGCCCGCTTCGCCGATGCGGCCATCCTGGGGCGGTTCAACGAGCTCATGGGGCTTAGGAGGTAGGCGATGCGCTGTCTCTTCCTGCTCGCTTTCCTTCCACTGGCCTTCGCCCAGGTATCCAAAAGCAGCCTCACCCTGTACGTGGCCGGGGCCCAGCTCCCCGATGTGAATGCCCTTTTGGAGGGTTTCCGAAGCGTGGAGCCAGGGGTGGAGGTCAAGGTTTTCCGTTCAGGGGCGGGAGAGGTGGCAGCCAAGCTGCGGGCGGAGCTGGAGGCGGGCAACCCCCAACCCGACCTGATCTGGTTGGTGGGAGAAGGGCTCTTCCGGGAACTTAGCCAGAAAAACCTGCTCCGCCGCGTGCCCCCTACCTTTCCGGGGCTACCCCTCCAGTATGTCTACGAAGGGGGCAAGTACTACGAAGTCCGCCTTCTTTATAACGTGCTGGCGGTGAACACCCGGGCATTACCCGAGGAACAATGGCCCCGCCTTTGGACAGACCTCTCCCGGCCCCGCTACAAGGGCCGGATAGCGATGGCCGACCCCAACTACTCGGGGCCCGCCCTGATGGCCCTGGGGGCTTTGGGCAGGCGGTACGGCCTCAGCTACTTCGAGGGCCTGGGGGCCAACGGGATGCAGGTAGAGCAGTCCAACCCGGTGCTCCAGCAGAAGCTGGCCCGGGGGGAGTACGCCATCGCCCTCACCAACGATTACGGGGTGCGGCAGGAGCTGGAGAAGGGGGCTCCCCTCGCCATCGTCTACCCGCAGGATGGCGCCATCCTGGCCCCCACCCCCATCGGGATCCCTACGTGGAGCAAGAACCCCCTCATGGCCGAACGGTTCTTGGCCTTCCTCCTCTCCCCCAAGGGGCAGGCCATCTTCGCCGAGCGGGGCTACTATCCGGTGATGCCGGACGCCCCCAGGCCCAAGGGAGCCCCAGCCCGCCTGGTCTCCCTGCGGGGAGAGGAGGCTAGCCCAGATCTGCTCGAGCGTTTCAACGCCCTCTTCAACCTCCGCCGATGACGAGGTACCTCCCTCTCCCCTGGGCCCTGGCCCTGCCTGCCCTCCTCCTACCCTTTCTGGTCCTCTCCGTCCGGGGAGCCCAGCACCTGGGGGCCGCCCTCGAGGCCTGGGACGTGGCCCTGAACAGCCTCCTCCTGGCCCTAGCGGGAACCCTGCTGGTGCTAGGGGTGGCGCTGGGCCTAGCCCTCCTGGCCCTTTGGGGCGGGGTGGGGCGGGGCCTCGAGGCGCTCCTCCTCCTCTCCTTCTACATTCCGCCCTTCGTCACCGGGATAGGCCTCCTCTTCACCTTTCAGTCCTTCGGCCTGAAGGCCTACGGGGTGGGGGGGATCCTCCTCGGCTGGACCCTCCACTACGCCCCCATGGCCTATGCCCTTCTCCGCCCCTCCCTGGAGCACCTCCTCCCCCTCCTGCGGGCAGCCCGGGTCCACGGGGTGGCGAGCGGGCGACGGCTTCGGGTCCTCCTTCCCCCGCTTTTCCCGGCCCTCCTCGCGGCGGGAGGACTGGTCTATCTGGCGCTCCTGGGGAACTTCGGCATCCCTGCGGTTTTGGGCCTGCCCCAGCGGGTCTACGTCCTCCCCACCCTGGCCTACGCCCGCCTCAACAGCCCCCTCGGCCAGGACCCGCTGGGCGAGGCCATGGCCATGGGCCTATGGCTGGGCCTCCTGGCCCTGCCCGCCCTCCTGCTCCGCCCCAGGCCCATCTTGGAAGCCGCCTCGAAAGAAGGCCTGGCCCCCAGGCCCCTTTTCCGCCTGGCCTTCGCCCTCTACGCGCTTTTGGCCCTACTGCTGGCCTCCTGGGGCCTCTTTCGGGAAGCCTTCTTCAACCCCTACACCGGGGCCTGGGAGCCGGCCTTCCGCGCAGCCCTGGAGCTACCTCTGGTGCGGCAGGGCCTCGGGAACTCTTTCCTCCTGGCCGTCTCCAGCGCCTCCGCCCTGCTCCTCCTGGCCCTCGCCCTGCGGCCCTTCCCCGGGGCCCTAAGCCGGGTGCGGGCGGCCCTGGACCTCCATCACACCCTGCCGGGCACCCTCCTGGGCCTGGGGCTGATCCTGCTCCTGGCCCCCACCCCGCTTTACGCCAGCGTCTGGCTGCTTTTTTTGGCCTACCTGCTCCACTTCGCCAGCCTCGCCCTGCGGGCCTTGGAGGCGGGGGCGCGGGTGGAGGCCGGGGTGGTCTCGGCCCGGGTGCACGGCCTCTCCCCCCTTCGGGCCTGGCTCCGGGTGGGCTACCCGCTCCTGCTGCCCCAGGCCCGGGCCGCTTTCTTTCTCGTCTTTCCCCTGGCCCTCGCCGAGGTCACCCTCTCGGCCCTCCTCTACGCCCCGGGGGCGGAGACCGTAGGGGTCGCGGTCCTCAGCGCCCTGAACGGAGGGCTTTACCGGGAGGTGGCCGCGGTGGGCCTCTGCCTGGGCCTCTTCTCGGCCACCGCGCTCTTTGCCCTGGGAGGAAAAAGGTGGTGAGGCTCGAGGGGGTCACCAAGGCGTTCGGCGCGGGGATGGGGGTCTTCGGGGTGGAGCTGGAGGTGATCCCCGGGGAGATCCTGGTCCTTTTGGGGGCTTCGGGAAGCGGCAAGAGCACCCTCCTTAACCTGGTAGCGGGGCTTCTCCTCCCCGACCGGGGGCGGGTGGTCCTGGCCGAGAAGGAGGTGACCCGCCTGCCCCCGGAGCGACGCCAGGTAGCCTATGTCTTCCAGGACTTGGGCCTTTGGCCCCACCTCACCGCCTTGGAGCACCTCCTCCTGGTGATGCCGCACCCCGAGCGCAAGGAGGCCCTGGCTTTGTTGGAGCGGGTGGGGCTTCTGGATCACGCCCACCGGCGGCCCGGGGAGCTTTCCGGCGGGCAGAAGCAGCGCATAGCCCTGGCCCGGGCCTTGGCCCGGAAACCTCAGGTCATCCTCCTGGACGAGCCCTACAGCGCCCTGGACCCGGTGCTCCGGGAAGGCTTGCGCCTCGAGGTGCGGGCCCTTCTCAAGGAGACGGGGACCACCGCCTTGCACGTGACCCACGACCCCGAAGAGGCCATGCTCCTGGGGGACCGGGTAGGGGTGATGGCCGGAGGGAGGCTTCTGGAGGTGGGGCCGCCCCGGGAAGTCTACGAGCGGCCGCTGTCGCTAGCCGCTTTCCTGGCTTTTGGCCGGGCCAACGTGCTGTCGGACGGGGAAGGCTTTTTGGCTTTCCGCTACGAGGAGGTAGCCCCGGGAGGCCCCCTTTGCGCCCGGGTGCTGGAGAGGCGGGAGGTTCGGGGGGAGGTGCTGTGCCGGGTCCGCCTGCCCCAGGGGGAGGCCTGGGTGCGCCTCGAGGCCCAACCGGGGCAGGAGGTGGGGCTAACTCTCCTCCGGCCCCGGCGGCTCGCCCCAAAGGCCGAGGTCTTGGCTAAAGGGTGATCACTTGGTCCACCCCCGGTAGAGGTCGGGGAAGCACCCCACCTCCACCCCCTCCACCCCGTGGACCCCGACCTCCAGCTGGGGCAGGATCATCTGGGCCAGCTTGTGGCTCGCCGCCCTGGGACTGGAAAGCACGTAGGCCACCCGCATGGTTACCCCCTAGTGCGCCGCCCCTTCCGCGGCCAATAGCGCCAAGGAGGAGGGGATCCCGCCCACGTCCCACCTTGCAGCCACCCGCCAGGCCTCGAGGTCCACCTTCGCCACCTGGCCCAGGGTGGGGTCGGAGAGGTAGGCCACCCCGTGCCCTAGGGCGAGGCCTGGCCTTGGGGCGTCCTGGGGAAGGGGTTTTATGGCCTCGAGGCTTCCCACTACTCGCCCCGCCTCGGGGTCCACCTTAAGGAAGCGCCCGTCGGCGGTGAGGACATAGAGGACCTCCCCCTCGAGGTCAAAGCCGAAGCGGAGGGGGTTGGCCGGGAGGGGTAGCACCCGGACCCCCGAGTTCCCCACAAGGGCCAGCCCCTGGCCCAGGTTCCCCACAAAAAGGGGCCTTTGCGGATGGGCCACCAGGGTTCCCACCCGGGCGCCCTCCGGGGTCCCTTGGGGGTAGGCCACCTTCCGGCCCAGAAGCCCCTGCCCCCGGCGCTCCACCAGCAGCACTCCGTCGGCACAGCCGAAGGCCGCCACCTCCCCCTTGGTGGCGCTCCCGTGGAGCCTGGGGCAGGCCTGGAGGAGGGCGAGGACCCTGGTCCCCCCAAGGGTGTAGGCCTCCACCCGGCCGCCCTCCAGCCCGCCTACGAGAAGGAGGTTCCCGAGAAAGGCCATGGAGGCGTGGTCGGCCCCGCCCGTGGCCAGGAGGCGGGGGGTGAGGTCCAGGCCCAGGCGGCGGAGGTCAAAAAGGGCCACGGTCCCGTCCCCGTCGTGGAACACCCCGAGGAACTCCCCTCCCAGGGCCACGTGGGTGGGCTTGGGCCCGGTGCGGAGGGTGACAGCCACGTAGGGGTTTTCCAGGTGGACGTCCTGGTGGTCCCCGTGGTCCTTTAAGCCGAGCCCGCCCCAAAGGAAGCTCACCGCCTTCCCCTCCCGGTGCACCGCCAGGGCGTACTGGCCGCCGGGGAGGGGGTAGAGGGTCGCCGGGGCAGGCACGGTGAAGCGGCCAAGCTCCCTGCCCTCCTCGTCTAGAACCCGCACCAAAGCCTCCCGGGCGTCGGCCACCACCAGGCGGTGGAGCCCCCCGTGGTTCGGGTGGGCCTCGTCGCCGTGAGCTAGGGCAAAAGCCAAAACCATCAACATCGCCGCACTCAGTCTTCCTCTCCTTCCCGGTTGGGCTATTCCGGCCAGGGCGGTGCAAAGCACCAGGGTGGGCCCTGGTCCCGGGCTTCCGCCCCCGTATAGATAATGAAAACTCATTATCAGTTTGTCAAGCCCTCCCACCCTCTCCAGCCCTTTTTCCGCACCAGGGGCTTGAATGGAGCTCTAGCCGGGCTTGGGCAGGGCTAGGGTCACCCCCACCCAGCAGAGTACCGCGCACAGAAGCAGCGCCGCTTGGACCCCGAGGAGATGGGAGGCCCCCCCGATGAACAGACCCCCCAGCGGCGTACTGCCCAGCAAAAGCAGCTGGTATACGCTGCTCACCCGCCCCCGCAGCTCGTCGGGGGCCTCGAGCTGGAGGAAGTTGTTGGCCTGGGTGGAGAAAAAAACCCCGCTCAGGCCCAACCCCAGCAGCAGCAGGCTGCTGGCCAGGTACGAGGGGGACAGCGCGAGCCCCCCTAAGACCCCGCCAAAGAGCGCCGCTATCCATAACAGCCGGCCCAGCCTTGGCCGCCCGCCGTAGAGGGTAAACAAGGCCCCCGCCAGCGAACCGAATCCCAGCATCGCCCCCAGTCCCCCGTACTCCGCGCTCTTGTCCTGCAGGTGCAGCGCGTACCCCCCTACCAAGGGCAGGATCACCGTGAAGTTGTACCCAAAAGTGCCGATAAAGGCCACCAGCAAGGTCAGGCGGCGCAGCTCCGGATGGCGCCAGAGGTAGCCGAGCCCCTCGCCCAGTTCGCTCCAGATCCGCACCCGCCCCCCGCGCCTCGGCGCCGGCAAACTGCGCATGTCCATGAGGCGTAAGCCCACCAATACCGCCAGAAAGCTCAGGGCGTTGAGCCAGAACATCGCCGCCAGCCCTAGCGGCCCGATCAAAAGCCCAGCCAGCGCCGGTCCCAGCACCCGCGAGCCGTTGAACGCGGCCGAGTTGAGGGCCAGCGCGTTGGCCCGCCGCTCAGGGTCTACCAGGTTGACCACGAACGCCCGGCGCACCGGCTGGCTCACCGCGTTCACCGTGCCCTGCAGGAACACCAGCCAGTAAATCTGCCACAGCCGGATATGCCCCCAGCTCACCAGGGCGGCGAAGACCGCCGCAAGCAGCATGGCCAGGGTTTGGCTCCAGAAGATCAGGCGGTAGCGATCGCTCCGGTCAGCCCACACCCCGCTGGGCAGCACAAACAGCAAAGAGGGCAGAAACTGAAACCCCGCAACCAGCCCCACCGCGGCGGGGGTATCGGCAATGCGCAGCACCAATAGGGCCTGGGCGGTGCTCTGCATCCAGGTTCCGGTGAGGGAGATCAGCTGGCCCCAGAAGTAGAGGCGATAGTTGCGCACTTCGAGGGAGCGAAATCCCGCGCGAAGCGCCGATAGGGCCCTCCGGGTCATGTTCTCTAGCTTATCCCTTATGCGGCAACCAGCGGCCCCCGCCCACCCCCTCTGCCCCCGCAAGAAGGCTGGCCTAAGGCCCGCGCGGGTGACCAGAGAACACCGGGATGGGCTGCCCATCCGGCCCCACCGCCACCATGACAAACCCCGCCCGACAGGCCAACCGCCGCTCGTCGCGCTCCATCGGCTCCACCCACATCTCCACCTCGAGCCGCATCGAACTCTTTCCCACCTCCTTGACCCAGGCCACCAGCTCCACGATCGAGCCCTGCGGCACCGGATGGCGGAAGTCCATGGCGTCGGCATGCACCGTCACCACCTTGCCGCGGGCGTGTCGGGTCGCGGCCACAAAAGCGGCCTCGTCCATCCAGGCCATGGCCGTACCCCCGAACAGGCTGCCGTAGTGGTTGCAGTCGCCGGGGCGCACCAGGTGAACGGTACGGGTCTCGGCCCTCACGCCGGCCTCGAGCCCCGCCCCGCCCGGTGCCCGGCTCATCGGAGGGCCTCCTCGGGGAAGTAGAAGTCCGCATCGGAGAGGGGCTCGACCCGGAGGGCCTTGACGTAGCCGTTGCCCTTGGTGGAGAAGAAGTCGTGGTGCTTGGTCTCGGTGCGCAACCCGGCCAGCACCACCGGGTTTACGTCCTCGGCCTCCACCCCGAAGTAGGGCTCCAACCCCAGGTTCATCAGGGCCTTGTCGGCGTTGTAGCGGGAGAAGCGGAGCACCGCCTCCTCCAGGCCGATGGGGGCGTAGAGCGCCTGGGTGTAGCGGGCCTCGAGCCGGTCCAGCCGCTCGAGCATCTCCAGCACCGCCCGGCCCGCCCTTTCCCCCTCCCGCTCGCCCATGCGGGAGCGCACCTCCTGGGCCAGCAGGCCCACGTACACCCCGTGGATGGCCTCGTCGCGGAGGATCAGGCTGATGATCTCGCCCGAGCTGGTGAGCCGCCCCTGTCCGGCCAGGTATAGCGGGTAGAAGAAACCCGAGTAAAAGAGGTAGGACTCCAGAAGCACGCTCGCGGCCATGGCCCGGTAGAGGCTCCCCGGGTCCTGGATTTCGGTGTAGGCCCTGTGAATCAGGGCCAGCTTGGCCTGCAGCTCGGGCTGGTGGCGCACCCAGTCGAACAGGGCCTCGATGCGCTCCGAGGTGCACAGCGTGGAGAAGATGGAGCTGTAGCTCTTGGCGTGCATGTGCTCCATGGCCCCCATAAAGGAGAGCACCGCCTTGGCCTGCAGGCCCGGCACCCAGCGGGCGATCTGCGGCATCCCCACCCCACCCTGCACGGTATCCAGAAGGGTGAGCCCGGCCAGCACCTCCTCGTAGGCGCGCTGCTCGGCGGGGCCCAGGGTCATCCAGGAGAGCTTGTCGTCGGCCAGGGGGATCTCCTCGTCCACCCAGAACTGCCGCACGTTCTGGTCCCAGAACATCTTGGTGTAGGGGTCGTCGGGGCGGTTCCAGTTGACCGCTTGGAAAGGATCCTGAGGGGAGAGAACTTCGCTCATAAAGGCTCCTGTGGGTTGTGCTCCGGCTTTGCCCGGAGTTGCCGCGCCGCTTCCACGAGGTTGACCAGGGCTGGCCTCACCTCCGCCCATCGGCGGGTTTTCAGGCCGCAGTCGGGGTTGACCCAGAGCTGATCCGGCCTCAGGTACTGCAGGGCCTTCTGCAAAAGCGCGACCATTTCGGAAACAGGGGGTACGCGCGGAGAGTGGATGTCGTAGATTCCCGGCCCGATCTGGTTGGGGTAGCGGTAAGCGGTGAAGGCCTCGAGCAGATCCATCTTTGAGCGCGAGGCTTCGATTGAGATGACGTCGGCGTCCATATCGCCAATGGACCGTATGATGTCGTTGAACTCGGAGTAGCACATATGGGTGTGGATCTGGGTCTCGTCGGCTACGGCCGAGGAGCAGAGGCGAAAGCACTCCACCGCCCAGGCCAGGTAGTGATCCCACTCGGCCCGCCGCAGGGGTAAGCCCTCCCGGAGGGCCGGCTCGTCGATCTGGATGACGCGAATCCCGGCCCGCTCGAGGTCAATGACCTCATCGCGAAGGGCCAGGGCAATCTGGCGGCAGACCTGCTCGCGCGGGAGGTCATCGCGCACAAAAGACCATAGCAGCATGGTCACCGGCCCGGTCAGCATGCCCTTCACCGGCTTATGCGTGAGCGACTGGGCGTAGCTCGACCACTCCAGCGAGATCGGGCGGGGGCGCGATACATCGCCAAAGAGAATCGGGGGGCGCACATAGCGCGAGCCGTAGCTTTGCACCCAGCCGTGCTGGGTGAAGGCATAGCCCTCGAGCCGCTCGGCAAAATACTGCACCATGTCGTTGCGCTCGAACTCCCCGTGCACGAGAACATCCAAGCCGATCTCCTCCTGCCAGCGGATCGCCTCCTCTACCTGCCGTCTGAGGAAGCCGGTGTACCCCTCGGCGCTCAGCTCGCCCCTGGAGAAGGCCGCACGGGCCTTGCGCACCTCGCCGGTCTGGGGAAAGGAACCGATGGTAGTGGTCGGGAAGAGGGGCAGCCCAAGGTGGGCTTGCTGGGCCTTGCGCCGCAGCGGAAAAGGGCTCTTGCGGCGGGTCATCTCGGGGGTAATCCGGGCCAGGCGGTCTCGCACCTGAGGATCGTAGACCTTGGCCGAGGTTTTACGCGCGATAACCGCCGCCGCCGAAGCCGCCAGCTCGTCCTTTACCGCTTCGCGCCCCTGGTTGAGGGCGCGGCCCAGGATCGAGAGCTCCTCTAGCTTCTGGATTGCGAAGGCCAGCCAGGACTTCAACTCCGGGTCAAGGGCGGTCTCCAGGGAGAGGTCGATCGGTACGTGCAGAAGGGAGCAGGACGGCGCCACGATTATCCGCTCCTCCCCCCGCGCCTCCACCACGGGCTCGAGCCGGTCGAGAATGGCCGGCAAATCCGAGCGCCAGACGTTGCGCCCGTCTATCACCCCGAGCGAGAGGGTGAGTTCTGCCGGGGCCTTCCGCAACACTGGCTCGAGCTGGTCGGGGGCGCGCACTAGGTCGAGGTGGATACCGGCGACCGGCAGCGAGAGTACGAGCTCGAGGTTATCTCCATACCCACCAAAATAGCTGGTAAGGAGAACGCGCAAATTTGGCACTGCCCTGGCTATGGCTGTATAGGCCGTGCGGAAAGCGCCAAGGGCAGTTTCATCCAGGTCGAGCGACAAGGCCGGCTCATCCATCTGTACCCACTGGGCCCCGTGCTCGTACAAGCGGCGCAACACCTCGATATAGACCGGCACCAAGCGGTCTATCAGGGTGAGGGGGTTCAGGGCCTTGGGTGTGCTCTTGGCGAGCTTGAGGTAGGTTACGGGCCCCACCAGGACTGGCCGGGTCTGGTAGCCCAAGGCTTTGGCCTCCAGATACTCGTCGATGGGTTTGGTGGCGGCCAGTTGAAAATTCTGGTTTGCCTCCAGCTCCGGCACCATGAAGTGGTAGTTGGTGTCGAACCACTTGGTCATCTCGAGCGCGGGCACGCCCCCGGCGTTGAGGGTTGCGCTGCCGCGCGCCATGGCGAAGTACACCTCCAGCGAGGGTTCGCCCCGGCTCCAACCATAGATGGCCGGAATCGCCCCCACCATGACGCTGGTATCGAGCATGTGGTCGTAGAGCGAGAAGTCGTTGCTGGGGAGGTGGGTGATACCCAGGGCGTGTTGCCTGGCCCAGTTGGCCTTGCGCAGGCCACGCGCCACCTCCCGCAGGGCGGAGGCGGAGGTTTTTCCAGACCAGAACTCCTCCAAAGCGAATTTGAGCTCCCGTCTGGGACCGATTCTTGGAAAGCCCAGATTGCTGACGGCAACAGGCATATTGGTTCCTTTCTAGGCCCGGCTATACGGCCTCCGGTAGGCCGTCACACCGCGCAGGCCAGGCACTCCTCCACCGTGAGGTTCCGGGTGCGGGTGTAGTAGAGGCTCTTGAGGCCCTTCTTCCAGGCGTAGACGTACAGCCGGGCCAGCTCGCGGGTGCTGGTCTCGCTGGTGACGTAGAGCACCGTGCTGATGCCCTGGTCCACGTGGGGCTGGATCTCGGCCACCAAGTCGATCACGCGGTACATGTCCATGTGGTAGGCCGACTTGTAGTACCAGTAGGTCTCTTCGGAGAGGTAGGGCACCGGATAGTAGGTGGTGGCGTTGCCGTAGGTGCGGGTCTCCACCACGTCCACGATGGGGGCTATGGAAGGGGTGGCGTTCTGGATGTAGCTGATGGAGGCCGTGGGGGCGATGGCCAGGCGGTAGGCGTGGTAGAGGCCGTGCTGCTGCACTTCCCTCCGGAGCCTCTCCCAGTCGGCGGGGGAGGGGAGGGGAATCCCGGCGAACAGCTCCCGCACGGCCTGGGTGCGGGGGCGGTAGTCGGTGTGTTCGTAGCGCTCGAAGTACTCCCCGCTGGCGTAGTCGGAGTTCTCGAAGCCCTCGAAGCGCACCCCCCGCTCGCGGGCGATGTGCATGGAGCGCTCGAGGGAGTGGTAGTTCACCGCCGCGAAGAAGCTGCGGGCGAAGTCACGGGCTTCCTCCGACTCGTAGGGGATGTGGTTCTTGGCCAGGTAGCCGTGCAGGTTCATGGCCCCCAACCCCACCGCATGGAAGGCCCGGTTGGCCCGCCCCACTCCGGGGGCGTTCCGCACGTCGGAGAGGTCGCTCACCGCGGTAAGGGCGTCCATGGCGGTATGTACGCTCTCTTGCAGCTTCCCCGAGGCCATCACGCCCGCGATGTTGAGCGAGCCCAGGTTACAGCTCACGTCGTAGCCGATCCGGTCGGGCTGGCCGTAGTCGCCGATCTGCGAGGTGGTTTGGAGCTGGAAGATCTCGGTGCAGAGGTTGGACATCTTGATCTGCCCCAGCCGCCGCAGCGCGTGGACCCGGTTGGCGTTGGAGCGGTAGACGATGTAGGGATAGCCCGACTCGAACTGGGTCTGGGCGATGCGGGTGAGCATCTGGCGGGCCTCGAGGGGCCGCTTCTTCACCTCGGGGTGGGCCACCAGCCGCTCGTACATGCGGTCGAGGTCCATGTCGTCGAGGTGCTCGCCGAAGACCTGATAGACCGAGTAGGGGGCGAAGACGTAGAACTCCCGGCCCGCCTGGGCCAGCTCGAAGAACTTGTCCGGCACGATCAGGCCCAGCGAGAGGGTCTGGAGGCGGCTCTTCTCGTCGGCGTTGATCTTCTTGGTGTCCAAAAACTCCTCCACGTCCCAGTGGAAGATGTTGAGGTACACCGCCCCCGCGCCCTTGCGCTGGCCCATCTGGTCGGCGTAGTTGAAGGCGTCCTCCAGCAGCTTGGCCACCGGCACCACCCCCTTGGCCGCGTGGGCCACGCCCTTGATGGGTTCCCCCCGGGCGCGCAGCTTGGAGAGGTTCAAGGCCACCCCCCCGCCGATCTTGGAGAGCTGCATGGCCGCGTTCAGGTTGAAGCCAATGGAATTGAGGCTGTCGTCGAGCTCGAGCAAAAAGCACGAGACCAGCTCCCCGCGCCGGGCCCGGCCCGCATTGAGGAAGGTGGGGGTGGCGGGCTGGTAGCGCCCCTCCATCATGGCCCGCACGTAGGCGCGGGCTTTTTCTACGTCGCCCTGCGCCAGGTGCAGCGCCACCGCCAGCACCCGGTCCTCGTAGCGCTCGAGGTAGTGCCGCTTGTCGTCGGACTTCAGGGCGTAGTCCTTGTAGAACTTGGAGATGGCCATGAAGCTCTGAAAGCGGAAGCCGTAGCTGTAGGCCAGGTCGGAGAGTTCCAGCAGGTCCTCTTTGCGGTAGAGGCGGAAGAAATCCTCGTAGTACCCCTCGGCGATGAGGGCCTGCATCCGTTCGATGGGCCCGGCGAAACGGCGCAGCCGGGCCTTTACCTCTTCGGCGAAGGCCTGGGCCGCCTCGAGGTCCTTCTCCAGCTGGAAAAATCCGTCCTTTTTGTGAAGTACGGCGCTGTTGAGTTCAAGGTAACGCAAGGTTCTCCTCCTAGTGTTTGCTTCGCAAAGCAGCCTAGTGTTTGCTTCGCAAAGCAGCCCTGCCCGCCCGGTGCACAGCCGCCGGCAGGCGGGGTGGCGCGTCAGCGCTTCCGTCCCGCGCTGCGCCAAGGCGCGGCGTGGGATCGTCGGCCAGGCTCGCCGCCGCCGCGAGCAGGCGCAAGCGGTCTTTTTCCGTACCCGCGAGTTCAAACTTGAGCAGGATCGGAAAGCCGTAGCGCCCGGCCAGCAGGTCCGCCGCGCGGGCGAAGTTGACCCCCCAGTTGCGGTTGCCGCTGGCCGCCACCCCCCGGATGAACGGCCGGTTCTCCTGCGCAAAGCGCTCCACCTCCGGGGGGATCTGCCCGAAGCCGGTGGTGTAGGTCACCAGCACACAGGGCTCCTCCACCCGCTCCTCCCCGTCCCGAAGGCGCAGGCTCCGCAGCGGCAGGCGCTCCACGAAGCGGGCCACATTACCGGTTTTTGAAGCGTAGACGATCAACATACGAAGGCAAAACCTCCCCCGTGCGCCCACTTCAGGTGGGCAGAAGGGCGTATGGCCATAGGCGTAGCCTGCTCCGCCGCAGCGCGGCGGGTAGGGGCTGCCGGGCTAGGTTGTGCAGGGAACGGTCATCATCGATCCTTTCCGTCCTTTGCGCGAGGACTCGGGGACCTACTCGGGCAGGCATTCGGGCTTTTACCGTTGCGCGACAGCGGCGGAATTGCACCGCACTTCCCCTGGCACCGGTAGGGAAACCACATATTGTGGTTTCTGGCCGATAACCTACTACGAGTTGTAGTGGGGTGTCAAGGCCGTCCGGCGTCCGGGATTTCGAGCCTCACTCCCCCTAGGAGGGCTTGGGTCTGGTCCCGCTCAGGAAACTCCACCCCTTCCCCGGCGGCCCGGGCCGCCGCCAGCGCGGTGGCGTAGCGGGCCACCTCCTGCCAGGGCCACCCCTGGAGGATCCCCGCGACGACCCCGGCCAGCAGGGCATCCCCGCAGCCGACGGTGCTCCTCACCCGGACCCGGGGGGGGAAGGCCAGCACGGCTTCTCGAGGGGACAGGAAAACCGCCCCCTCCCCCCCTAGGGAGAGCACCACGTGCTGGGCGCCCAGCTTTTGGATGTGCCTGGCGGCGCGCAGGGCGTCCTCCTTACCGATGGGCCATCCCAGCAACTCCTCGGCCTCGAGCCGGTTCGGCTTGACCAGGAAAGGCCGGGCAGGAAGGGCTTGGCGCAGGGCCTCCCCGCCGGTGTCCAGCAGGACCTTGGCCCCAAGGGCCTGGAGCCGTCGCGCCAGATCGGCGTACACCTCCGGGCCAACCCCCCCGGGCAGGCTGCCGGACAACACCACCAGGTCTCCCGCCTCCAGTTGGTCCAGCACCGCGGCTTCGACCCGGATCCGCTCCTCCTCCCGCAGGGTGGGGCCGGGGGCGTTGAACTCGGTGACCTCGCCGGTTTCCACGTCGGTGGCCTTGAAGTTGCCGCGGGTGGCACCGGCGATCTTCACGCTGGCCAGCTCGAGGTTGGGGGTGGCCTGCAACGAGCGCTCTATGGCCAGGCCAAAGCCTCCCCCTAATGGGGCCACCGCCCGCACCGGGATGCCCTGCCGGGCCAGCGCCCGGGCCACGTTGATGCCCTTGCCGCTGGGCTCCACCTCCATGGCCTGGGCCCGGTTTAGCGCGCCCAGACGGGGAGCCTGAACCACCATCTTCAGGTCTAATGCGGGGTTTAGGGTTAGGGTGACGACTTTCGGAGGGCTCATGGGTTCTCCTCGGCAAGTGCGGCTTGGGCCTGGGTCAGCGCCTTCAGCACGCGCGTATAGGAGCGCCGTAACCGGGCCGCGGCCTCCGGCTGGTGGGGGATAAAGCGGGCGCGCGGCTTCAGCCCCCGGGCCCGCCCAGCCTGCCCCCGCAGGTGCCGCCAGGCCAGGAAGGCTGCCCCCCAGGCCGCGGCGTGGGGGCAGGTGTAGACCTCCAGCGGCCTTCCCAGCATCTCGGCCTTGATCTGCATCCACAGCGCGTTGGCGGTGGGGCCGCCCGCAGCCCGGATGGGGCCCTTCCCCTCCTCTCCCCCGGCCTCCCGCAGGCGCTGCAAAAGCCGGTAGCTCTCGAAGGAAAGCCCCTCCATCAGGGCCCGAGCGAGGTGGCCCGGGCCGTGGGACTCGCGCAGGCCCCAGAACACCCCGCCCGGCAGGGCGGCCTCGCCCGGATCGTCGCTGAGCGGGCCCAGGTGGGGGACAAAGCGCAGCCCCTCCGCCCCCAGGGGAACCCGGGAGGCGGCCTGGGTGAGGCGCGGGCGTACGGCCTCGGCGCCCTCCCCCGCCCCGTCCAGGATGCGCACCCACCAATCGAAGACCGACCCCGAAGCCCGCAGCGTGGCCATGAGGTAGTAGTGCCCGGCGAGGGCGTGGTGGCCGACGATGGCCGTGCTCGAGCGCAGGGCCCGGTCCAGGCCCTCCGGGCCGATCACCTGGAGCAGGGTTTCCGCGGTGCCACAGGCGTTGATGACGCTCCCCGGTTCCAGCGCGCCCAGCCCCGCCGCCGCACAGGCCTGGTCGTGTCCGGCCTCCATCACCGCAAGGCCCGGAGGCAGCCCGGTCTGCCGTGCGGCTTCCGGGGTCACGCGGCCGATGGGGGCGCCGGGCGGCCGCAACGGGGCCGGCAGATCCGGGTCCAGGTCCAGCGCGAGCAACAGGTCCTCCATCCAGCGGCGCTCCCGCAGGTCAAAGAGCAGGGTGCGCGAAGCCTGGGTCAGGCCCATCTGCAACGCGCCGGTGAGGCGGAAGGCGATCCAGTCGGCCACCGAGGTCCAGCGGGGGCCGTCTTGGAACAGCTCAGGGTGCTCCGCCCGCAGCCACAGGAGCTTTCCCAGGCTGTAGGTGGGGTCAGGCAGCAGACCGGTACGCCGGCGCAGCCGGGCCGGCTCGAGGGCCGGGGTGCGCTGGCTCAGGCGCTCGAGGATGGGCCGGGGGCGCTCGTCGTACCAGACCATCACCTCGGGGTGGCGCAGCCGGCCATCCCGACCCAAAAGCACCCCGGACTCGCCAAAGCTGCTGATCCCGACCGCCCCCAGCCGCTCGGGCCGGCCGATCCTCCCCAGCAGTTCGCGGGTCAGCCCCGCTACGCTCTCCCATAGCTCCTCCGCCAGGTAGTGGCCCTGGGCCGTTCCGGTGCGGTACAGGGGGGTAGGGGCCTGGATCAGCCCCACCTCCTCGCCCTGCGGGGTGAAGGCCCCCACCTTGATAAAGCTGCTCCCCAGGTCAATTCCCAGCAGGACCATGGTCTGGCTCCGCTTCGGCAGGGGGGGCTGGGTTGCGCTCCTCCAGCACCGCCCGCGCGCCGTAGAGCACGGCCTCCGATCCCAATTCGGCCCACGCCAGGCGCACCGTCTCGCGCGGGTAGGGGCGGCGCAGGTGCTCGAGGACGGTGCGGGCAAACGCCTCCTTGGGGTAGCCCGCCATCCGGGGGATCCCCCCGCCCACCACGCACACCTCGGGGTCGAAGAGGTTGATGGCCGTGGCCACCGCGTAGGCCTCGTCGCGCACGAACTCCTGCAAGGCCCGGTCCAGCGCGGGGTCTTCCCGGCGGCGCAGGAACAGCTCCGCCACGGGAATACCCGCTTGCTGCGAAAGCGCGGTGAGGGTGTGGCCCGAGGCGTAGGCCTCGAGGCAGTCCCGGTTGCCGCACACGCACACCCGGCCCTCGCCGCGGATGGGGATGTGGCCTATCTCGAGGCCCACCGAGTGCCCCCGGTAGGGCCTCCCACCAAAGAGCAGCGCTGCCCCTACCCCGGTGCCGAAGAATACCCCCAGCACCGAACCCGCTCCCCGGGCCGCCCCCGATCGGTACTCGCCCAGGAGCAACAGGGCGATGTCGCGCTCGAGGTAGACCGGGTATCCCAGCCGACGCCCCAGCTCGCGGGCCAGGAAGATTCCCTCCAGCTGGGGGGTGTTGGGGCCGGAGAGCACCCTGTCCAGGTCGCGGTCGAGGCTCACCGGCACCCCCAGCACCGCGGCCTGGGGAACCAGCCCCCGCTCCGCCGCGTAGACCTCGAGCAGGCCCGCCAGCGACTCCACCGGGGTGGGGGTGCGGATGAGGTCGGTGGGGAGCTTGGTCATCTCCCAGGGCTTTCCTCCGCTGGCCCCCCCCGCAACCCCTACGTGCCCAAGGCCGATCTTGGTCCCGCCGATATCGGCCACCAGGATGACCCCCCCCTGCTCAGATCGTGCGGACGCTGCCATGGATAGTTAGTCAACCTTACTAATAACCCCCGGGCGGCGTCAATAGGAGGCCGCGGCGCAGGGGATAGAGAACAGGATTTGTTCGTCTTAAGGCGATTTGGCCAAAGCCGAAGCGCAGCAGCCCCGCGCGCCCTCTTGCAAAATTTAGTTAGTTTGCTTTATTATACCGCCAACCGCTGAGCACAGCGCCCCGCAAGCGTCCGCCGTCGCTTTGCGCCCGGCTCTTTTAGCTTGGGAGAGGCCAACCCATGAAGAGCATCCCCCCCTCCTCCACCCCCCAACCGCTGCTGGACTCGCTCAGCGGGCACCGACCGGCTGACGCCCGCAGGCTCAACCGGGCCAAGGCCCTCGAGCTGCTGCGGGTCATGCCCAGGGGCCGCGCCGAGCTGGCCCGGGCGCTGGGGCTTTCCAAGCCCGCGCTGGGGGATCTCGTCGGCGATCTGATCGAACAGGGGCTGCTTCTGGAGGCCGCCCCCACCCCCATCCAGCGGGGCCGCCACCCGGCCCCGCTGCGCATCAACCCGGAACGCTTCTGCGTGGTGGGCATCGACCTAAGCGTAGACGAATCCGAGCTCGGGCTATACAACCCATTGGGACAGCCCTTGCGCATCCTGCGCACCCCCTCCGGCCTGGGTAAGGGACCCGAGGTAGTCTACCGGCAGTTGCTCGAGGCCGCGCGCCAACTGCTCGAGCAGGCCTCGGCACCGGTCGTGGCGGTAGGGGTGGCCTCCCCCGGACCCATCGACTTCGCCAAGGGCACGATCCTCGCCCCCCCGCATTTCCCCGATCTGCACCACATGCCCCTGGTCGAGCGCCTGCAAGGCGACCTGGGCCTGCCGGTCTACCTGGAGCACGACAGCGCCGCGGCGGCGCGGCGCTTCCTGCGCTCGACCGCGGCAGAAAACTTCATCTACATCCTGCTGCACCGGGGCATCGGGGCGGGCCTCGTCGTCGGGCGGCAGGTCTACCGCGGCCAGCACGGCTTTGCCGGGGAACTGGGCCACGTGTCCCTGGACAGCGAGGGCGAGCCCTGCCCCTGCGGCAACCGCGGCTGCTTGGAAAACGTCGCCGGGACCACCGCCATCGAATCGCGCTACTTCCGCCTGACCCGGGAAAGCCTTCCGCTAGGCGCCATTGCCCAACGGGCGCAGGGCGGCGATCCCTTGGCCCGGCTCGCCTTCGAGCAGGCCGGGCGGGCGTTGGGCTGGGCCGCGGTCAACCTGGTCAACCTCTTTGACCCTGAACTGCTGGTGCTCGGGGGGCCGGGAGCGGCCTATGCCGACCTGCTCATCCCCAGCCTGCGCCACCACCTCAACACCCGGGCTTACCCCTACCTGGGTTGGGGGGAGCAGCTGCACATCTTGGTTGATCCCCTGGCCAACCCCATCGGCCCCGGGGCCGCCGAGTGCGCGCTCGAGGCCGTCTACCTAGGGGAGATTCCGCTGCCCCAGGCGGAAGGAAGGAGGCTGAAGAGCGGTAAAGAAACTGCCCCGTCACACGGCACCCAGGCGAGCACAAATCCCAAGGAGGAAAGGCATGCGTAAGCAAGCGAAGTGGGTATCTACGGTTATGGCTGTGGCCTTGCTGGCCACGGCGGCGGTGCACGGCTTGGCCCAACAGAAGAAGTACACCATCGCCCTCATCCCCGGCCTCACCACCGACGGCTTTTACATCACCATGCGCAAAGGGGCCGAAGAAGCCGCTAAACAGCTGGGCGTGGAGCTGATCTTCCAGGGGGGGCCGGAGTTCAGCCCCACCACCCAGATCCCGGTGCTCAACGCCATCATCGCCCGCAAACCCGACGCCATCCTGATCGCCCCTACGGACAAACAGCAGCTCATCGCCCCCCTGAAGCGCGCCCATGACGCCGGCATCAAGATCATCACCGTGGACACCTTCATCGGCGAGAACGGCCAGTACCAGACCGGCAAGGGCGACGCCGACTTCCCGCTGTCGTACGTGGCCTCGGACAACGTCGAGGGGGGGCGCATCGCCGCCCGCGCGCTGGCCAAGGCCATCGGCGAGAAGGGTAAGGTCTACGTCTCCAACGTCAAGCCCGGCATCTCCACCACCGACCAGCGCGAGCAGGGCTTCAAGGAGGAGATGAAGAAGTACCCGGGCATCACCGTGCTCGAGACCCAGTACAACGACGACGACGCCAACAAAGCCGCCTCCCAGCTGGCCGCGGTGCTGGCCCGCAACCCCGACCTGGCGGGGGTGTTCGGGGCCAACCTGTTCAGCGCCCAAGGCGCGGCCAACGGGGTCAAGAACGCTGGCAAGCGCGGGGTGATCAAAGTGGCCGCCTTCGACTGCCCGGAGAGCATCATCAACGACATCCGAGGCGGGACGATTGACATGGCCATCTGCCAGCATCCTGCCGAGATGGGCAAGGTTGCGGTGCAGTACGCGGTGGATGCCCTGAACGGCAAAAAGATTCCCACCCGTTACGGCACCGGCTACACCGTGATCGACCGGAGCAACGTGGATACCCCGGAAGCCAAAGCCGCCGTCTACTCCTCTAAGTAACCGCATCGCCCGGGGGAGGCCCGAAAACGGGCTTCCCCCTTGAAAGGATGGTTTTAGTGGCCAACCCCCCCGTTACAGGCAGCGAGCGCAAGGCCCCGGGCTGGCTGTCTTTCCTGGCCGGAGCCTGGTCGTGGCTGTTCTTGATCTTCATGGTGGTGTTTTTTGAGATCTGGGCCCGCCTATCCTACGGCAACAGTTTTGTCTTCAACGTCACCAACCTCCAGAGCATCCTGCTGGCGGCGGTGCAGCCGTTGCTTCTGGCGCTGGGGCAGACCCTGGTGATCATCGCCGGCGGCATCGACCTCTCGGTGGGGTTCACGGTGGGGCTGGCGGCGGTGGTGAGCGCGCGGGTGATGCAAGCTTTGGATCCCTCGCTGCCCGCCGGGCTCTCCTTCGCCCTGGCTTGCCTCGTCGCGCTGGCCGCGGGGCTTGGGGTGGGGGTGGTGAACGCCTTCCTGGTCGCCCGGCTCAACGTGCCGCCCTTCATCGGCACCCTGGGCATGTACGGGGTGGCCCGGGGGCTGGGCTTTTTGGCCGCGGCAGGGAACACCGTACCCACCGACAACCCGGTCAACTCGGCGATGGGCAATAGCTTCGTGTTCGGCCTGATCCCCGTGCCGGTGCTGATCACCGCGGTGGTGGTGCTCTTCATGCACTACCTGCTGAGCCAGACCAGGTTCGGCCAGTACACCTACGCCATCGGGGGCAACCGCCAGGCCGCCCTGCGGGCCGGGATCAACGTCACCCGCCACACCATGCAGCTGTATCTGATCACCGCCTTGCTGGCGGGGATCGCCGGGATCATCTACACCGGGCGCTTCACCGCCGGGGCGGCGCAGGCCGGGGAGGCCACCTTGCTGGACTCCATCGCGGCGGTGGTGATCGGGGGGGCCAGCCTCTTCGGCGGGGCCGGGACCATCGTGGGCACGGTGATCGGGGCCCTCATCATCGCGATCATCCAGTTCGGCCTGGTGTTCATCAACGTGCAGCCTTTCTGGCAGTTTATCGCGGTGGGGCTGGTGATCATCCTGAGCGTGCTGGTGGATCAGGCCAAAAGCGGGGTGGTGAAAGCATGAGCACGCCCATCCTGGAAGTCCGCGGCCTCACCAAGCGCTTCGGCGGGGTGACCGCACTCGACAACGTCTCCTTCCAGCTCTTCCCCGGCGAGGTGCTGGCCCTGGCCGGCGACAACGGCGCGGGCAAGAGCACCCTGATCAAGTGCATCAGCGGGGTGCACCTACCCGAGGAGGGAGAGGTTTTCTTCGAAGGGCGCGAGGTGCGCTTCCACAACCCCCGCGAAGCCCGCGAGGCTGGCATCGAGACCATCTACCAGGACCTGGCCCTGGCCGATAACCTCGACGTAGGGGCCAACGTCTTCCTGGGCCGCGAACCGATGCGCCGCCGCTTTGGGCTGCCGGTACTGGATCGGGCCAAGATGCGCGCCGAGGCCCGCAGCGTGCTCGACACCCTGGATATCCACACCGCCCTCGACCGCCCGGTGAGCGCGCTCTCCGGGGGTCAGCGCCAGGCGGTGGCCATCGGGCGGGCCATCTACTGGAAGGCCCGGCTCCTGATCATGGACGAGCCCACCGCGGCCTTGGGGGTGCCCGAACAGCGCAAGGTGGTCGAGCTGATCCGGCGCCTCAAGGAACAAGGGGTGGCGGTGATCTTTATCTCGCACAACCTGAACGACATCTTTGCAGTAGCGGACCGCATCCTGGTGCTGTTGCGGGGCCAAAAAGCCGGGGAGCGCCGGGCGAGCGAGACCCACGGCGACGAGATCGTCAAGCTGATGGTGGGGGGATAAGGAGGTGGTTATGGAAAAGATGGGATTCGGCATCCTCGGTGCCGCTCGGATCGCGGCCAGCGCCCTGATCCCCGCCATTCACAAATCCGCCCACGCCCGGCTGGTGGCGGTGGCGGCCCGCGACGGCCAGCGGGCGGTGGCGTACGCGGCCCAGCACGGCATACCTAAGGCCTACGGCAGCTACGAAGAGATGCTGGCCGACCCCGAGGTCGAGGCGGTGTACAACCCCTTGCCCAACTCGCTGCACCTGCCCTGGACGCTGAGGGCGCTGGAGGCGGGCAAGCACGTGCTCTGCGAGAAGCCCCTGGCCCTGAACGCCGCCGAGGCGGAGCAGATGGACCAGGCGGCGAAAAAGGCGGGCCGTACCCTGATGGAAGCCTTTATGTACCGCTTCCATCCGCAGATCGCTCGAGCCCTCGAGCTGGTCCGCGCTGGCGCTTTGGGCGAACTGCGCCTGATCCGTCCCTCGTTCAGCTTCGCCCTCGAGCGCCCCACCGACATCCGCTGGGTGGCGGCTTTGGGCGGGGGGGCCCT
The DNA here is from genome assembly GCF_003226535.1 of Meiothermus sp. Pnk-1. Taxonomy (NCBI): domain Bacteria; kingdom Thermotogati; phylum Deinococcota; class Deinococci; order Thermales; family Thermaceae; genus Meiothermus; species Meiothermus sp. Pnk-1. The sequence goes on from NZ_QKOB01000018.1 coordinate 92,090, forward strand.
CTACGACGTGGGCTGCTACTGCGTCACGCTCTCGCGGCTTTTCGCCGGGCGGGAACCGCTCGCCGTGACCGGTTGGAGCGACCTCACCCCCCCCGACCATCCCGGAGGCGGTGGGGTCGATCACAGCTTCGTGGGGGTGCTGGAGTTCGGGGAAGGGCTGCGCGCGGTATTCGACTGCTCCTTTACCCAGCCCTTGCGCCAACAGGTCGAGCTGGTGGGGGAACGGGGAACCCTGGTGATCCCCGAAGCCTGGCTTCCCGGCAGGCGCGGTTCGGGCGGCCCCACCCAGCACGGTTTGGTGGCCCCCCGCCTGGTGGTAAACGGCCAGGAGGAGGCCCAGCCCGCCGCCGATCAGTATCAGCTCATGGTGGAGCACTTCGTGCGGGCCGCCCGCGGCCAGGAGCCCCTGCGTTACCCCGCCGAGGAGGCGGTGCGGCAGATGCGGGTGCTGGACGCCCTGTACGCCTCCGCCCGGGCGGGAAGGACGGTTCGGCTTGGCTAAGCTGGCCCTCCTCACCTCGGGGGGCGACGCCCCCGGAATGAACATGGCCCTCTGGGCCGCGACCCAAGCCGCCCGGGAGCGGGGTTGGGAGGTGCTGGGGGTGCGCGAGGGCTTCGCCGGGCTGTTGCGGGGGGATTTCCTCGAGCTGGACCCTGTCCAAACCCTGCCTTACGCCCGCCTGGGGGGGACGTTCCTGGGAACCTCCCGCGACCCCGATTTCCAGGCCAAGCTGCCGCAGGCCCTCCAAGCCCTGAACCGGGCGGGCGTCACCCACCTGATGGTGCTGGGGGGGAACGGCTCGCTGCAGGGGGCCCAGGCCCTGGCCCGGCGCGGGGTAAACGTGGTGGGGCTTCCCGCCACCATCGACAACGACGTGGCGGGCTCGGAGGAGTCCATCGGCTTCGACACCGCGCTGAACTTCGGGTTATTGCTTCTGGACCAGTTTCGCGACACCGCCGAGGCCCTGCCCCGGCTGTGCGCCCTGGAGACCCTGGGCGGCGACACCGGCTTCCTGGCGCGGGCCGTGGGGCAAGCCGGAGGGGCAGACGCCATCTTGGTACCTGAAGAACCCCTCCCGCCTGAGAAAATCCTGGAATCGACCCAAGCCGCCATCGCCCGCCAACGTTTCGCCCTGATCGTGGCCTCCGAGGGGTATCCCGATCTGGAGATCACCCTAGAAACCCTATCCAAGGAGGTAGGGCTGCGCCTGCGCTTTGCCCGCCCCTCCCACGCCATGCGGGGCGGCCGGCCCAGCGCCCGCGACCGCCTGCTGGCCCGAGAGCTGGCCGAGACCGGGGTGGAACGCCTGGCCCAGGGCCATTCGGGCGCGGTGTTGGTGCAGCAGGGTCGGCCCGCCTTGGTTGTCTTTGATCAGCTCGAGCCCCGCAAGGCCCCCTGAGGAGGAGAAAACTATGCCCTTAGTGACCGCAACCGAAGTGCTCAAGCCCGCTCGAGCCCACAAATACGCGGTGGGCGCTTTCAATTGCATCAACATCGAATACCTCCGCGCGGTGGTCGATACCGCCGAGCGCCTGCATAGCCCGGTCATGGTGGCCCTGACCACCGGCGCCCTGAGTTACGCAGGATGGGAGGCCCTCCCCGCCGCCGCGCGGGCCGTGGCCGAGGCCGCCCGCGTCCCGGTGGTGCTGCACCTCGACCACGGCCAGAGCCTGGAGGATATCCGCCGCGCCCTCGAGGCCGGATTCAGCAGCGTGATGATCGACGCCTCCCACTTGCCGCTGGAGGAGAACATCGCCCTCACCCGCCAGGCCGCCCAGATGGCCCACGCGCTGGGGGTGAGCCTGGAGGGGGAGCTGGGCCAGATCGGTGGCAAGGAGGAGGAGATCGTATCTGAAGGACTCATGACCGACCCCGAGGCGGTGCCTCACTTCGTGGAGGCTACCGGACTGGACGTGTTGGCAGCTTCCTTCGGCTCCGTCCACCAAAAAGCCACCCGGGACGCCCAGCTGGACTTGCCCCGCCTGGAGAAAATCGCCGCCGCCACCCCGGTGCCCCTGGTGCTGCACGGGGGCTCCGGGGTACCCACCGAGATGCTCCGGGCCGCCACGGCCCGGGGGGTGGCCAAGGTCAACGTGGGAACCGAACTCCAGCGCACCTTCGCCCGGGTGCTGCGCGAGACCTTACAGCAGCAGCCCGAGGAGTGGGACGTGCGCAAATTGCTCCGCCCCAGCGTCAAAGCCGTTGCGTCGGTGGTGCAAGAAAGGCTCGAGGTGCTGGGCAGCGTAGGCAGGGCTTGAATCTAGGGTAGACTGGGCGGGCTGCTATGAGGCCGCGGGAGGAGATCCTCTTTTTGGGCACGTTGATGGCCCTGGGAGCCTTCAGCACGGATATCATGCTCCCGGCCCTCGAGGCCACCGCCCTGCGCTACGACACAACCCTCACCGCTGCCCAGCTGGTGGTGGGGGTTTACTTTCTGGGCTTCGCCCTGGGGCAGCTGCTATGGGGATCCCTGATGGACGCCTGGGGGCGGAGGGGGGTGTTGCGCCTGACCCTGCTGGGCTTTGCCCTGGCGGGCTTGGCTACCACAGTGGCCCCCTCTTTCGAGCTCCTCCTTCTGGGGCGGGGGGTGCAGGGTTTCCTCGCCGCCAGCTTCCGCATCGGGGTGACCGCCAGCATCCGTGATCGTTATCGGGGCCAGGCTATGGCCCGGCTCCTCTCCTATGCCCTTCTGGTCCTGACGGTGGCCCCCGTTCTGGCCCCGAGCCTTGGGGTGGGGCTCTTAGCCCTAGGGCCAAAGGCGCCCTACGCGCTGCCGGCTGTTCTGGGGACCCTGGCTTTCCTTTGGAGTGGCCGCTTCCAGGAAACCCTCCCTCCGCAGAGGAGGCGCCCTCTGGCCTGGAGTACCCTGCGGGAAGGGGCGGTGTGGGTGGTGCGGGATAGGCGAGCGGGCCTTTACACCTTAGCCTTAGGGGGCATCTTCGGCATCCTTTACGCCTACCTGAGCGCCTCTGCCCAGCTCTACAAAACCCACTTGGGCCTTTCTAACCCTGCCTTTGCCCTGGCCTTCGGGGCCACAGGGCTGCTTATGGCCGGGGTCAACCTGACCGGGCCCCGCTGGGTAGCCCGCCTGGGCTTGGGGCGAGCCCTACAGCTCGCCCTGGGGACGCTTTTTGTGGGAGTATTGCTCCTCCCCCTTCATGCCCTCCTGGCCCTCAGGACCTTTCCCTTCTGGCTCCACCTCTCCCTGATCCTCCTCCTGGTGGCCTTCACCTTTCCCAATGCCCAGGCCCGAGCCCTAGAGGAGTTAGGAAAGGTGGCCGGCCTGGCAGCCAGCCTCACCGGCTTCCTCTCCACCTTGCTCGCCACCCTCCTGGGCACCTGGGTGGGCCAGGCCTCGGGAGGGGAACCCTTTCGGTTTGCCCTCGGCCTGCTTCTTTTAGGCACCCTGGCCTTCCTCGCCGGGGCATGGGCCGAGGCCAAACCCTAGCCCTCGTCCCTTCTCGTAAAGGTCTTGAAGGATCTCGATTTGCATGCTTCCTCCCTTCAGCAGAAAGGGGGCGCAAGCCCCCTACCTCCCGGCCAGGGCCAGCAGCGCCTTGGCCCGGCTGCGGGGGTGCTCGAGGAAGAGCTCCAGCACCTTTCCTCTCCGCTCCACCGCCAGCTCGAGCGGGGTCTGGCCTTTTTGGTTGGCCCGGTTCGGGTCAGCTCCGGCCTCGAGCAAAGTGTACACAACCTTGGCACGTTCTTGCAGCATGGCCTCGTGTAGGGGATTGCTGCCCCACCAATCGGGCGCGTTCAGGCCGGTTTCATCCTCCAGCAGCGCCTGAACGGACTGGTGCAGGGGAGTGTCACCCTCGCTGTTGATCGCGTTCGGGTCGGCCCCCGCCTCGAGCAGGACCCGGACGATCTCGGTGTGGCCCTTCCGGGCGGCCAGGTGCAGGGGGGTGCCACCACGTTGGTCAGCCTGGTTAGGATCGGCCCCGGCCTCAAGTAGTATTTGGACGATTTTGGTGTGCCCCTCCCAGGCAGGCAGGTGCAGGGGCGTGTCACCGTTCTTGTCGGTTGCGCCCAGGTCGGCCCCCGCCTCGAGCAGCATCCGGACCGCCTCGGCGTGGCCCTTCCAGGCGGCCACGTGCAACGGGGTGCCGCCGTACTTGTCGCGCTGGTTAGGATCGGCCCCGGCCTCGAGCAGCGCCCGGACGATCCCGCTGTATCGCCGCTCGGCGGCAGTATGTAGGGGGGTGTTACCGTCCTTGTCGGTTAGGCCCGGGTCGGCCCCGGCCTTGAGCAGTATTTGGACGACTTTGGTGTGCTCTCTTTGAGCCGCCACGTGCAGGGGGGTGTTGCCGTAGCAGTTGCGCCGGTTCGGGTTAGCGCCCTTGTCCAGCAAGCGTTGGACGGCTTCGGCGTGGCCCTGCCAGGCGGCCTCGTGCAGGGGGGTGTTACCGTACTCGCCGGTTAGGCCCGGGTCGGCCCCGGCCTTGAGCAGTATTTGGACGACTTTGGTGTGCCCTTCTTGAGCCGCCACGTACAGGGGGGTGTTGCCGTAGCCGTAGCAGTTGCGCCGGTTTGGGTTAGCGCCCTTGTCCAGTAAGCGTTGGACGGCTCCGGCGTGGCCCTGCCAGGCGGCCTCGTGCAGGGGGGTGCTGCCGTCCTCGGAAGTTGCGCCCGGGTCGGCCCCCGCCTCGAGCAGCACCTGGATGGCTTTGGCTTTGCCGTACTTGGCGGCCTCGTGCAGGGGGGTGTCACCACGTCGGTCAGCCTGGTTAGGATCGGCCCCCGCCTCAAGCAAAAGCCGGACGATCTCGGCGTGGCCTTTCCGGGCGGCCACGTGCAGGGGGGCGATGCCGTTCCAGTCGGTTAGGTTCGGATTGGCCCCCGCCTCGAGCAGCACCCGGACGATCTTGGCGTACCCTTTTTGAGCAGCCTTGTCCAGGGGGGTGCTCCAGAAGGAGTCTAGCCAGAACAAGTCTAGCTGGTTGGGATCGTCCCCCTCGCCCAACAAACGCCGAACGGTTGCGAGGTCGCCCTTCTCGATGGCTTCGTATAGGTCCATACTTCCTCCAGGGGCGCAGGGCCTCTCTTCTCTGCCACCTGGCCGGTCTAGCCCCCTTATTCTGCTTCAACTTTCGGCGCGGGGGCAAGACGGGGTCTCAGGGATCCACTCGATTTCTCTCGAGAGCGCTCCTCACCTCCCGGCCAGGGCCAGCAGTGTTTTAGTCCGGCTGCGGGGGCGCGCGAGGAAGGTTTCCAGCACTTTTCCGCCCCGCCCCACCGCCAGCTCGAGCGGGGTCTGGCCTTCCCGGTTGGGTCGTTCGGGGTCCGCTCCGGCTTCCAGCAGGATCCGGACGGCTTCGGCTTTGCCCCGCTGGGCCGCCTCGTGGAGGAGGGTGTCGCCCCACCTGTTGGCTCGGTTCGGGTCGCCCCCCGCCTCGAGCAGGGCATGGACGGCCTTGAGGCTGCCCTTCTTTGCGGCGTCGGGAAAGCCCTTATCCCTCCAGGAGGTGCGAGCCCCTGGCCTCAGCTGCCCGGCTCAGGATCTATAACCACGGTCTGAATCCAGTCCGGGGTCTTCCTTTCTCCCCGCGTCAGGCAGGCGATCACCCGGCTGCCCCGCGGGGGTTCGTCGGGCCAGGGGGTTTCGCCATCGTTGACGTTCTCCCCAGCCCTAAAGGGCGGGGATTCTTTCTCGCTCGTCGCGAGCTACGCGGACGCGCCGGTGGGGCTGCCACCGCACACCCGTGGGGGACGCCATCGCCCCGACTACTGGGCCTCGGCCCAGATACTTGCGCCGGATGTTGACCGCCCCGACGCCATCGCGGTGAAAACGGAACCCGCAGGCCGAACAGGCATACTCACGCCCTCGGGGTTTGTGCCGGCTCCCACACCGCGGGCATTCTTGGGAGGTGTACGCTTCGTTCTGGAGAACCGCCTGCATCCCGAGCCGTTGGCGAACCCTCCCGCTGACCATCTGGTGGATGCGCTGGTTGGCCGCAGGCCCGTAATCCACCCGCTTCCGGAGGTTCCGCACATCGCCGATCACCACCGTCTGCACGCCTCTGTCGTGGAGCGTGGAAACCAATGCGGTGGTCTGCTTGTGCAGGATGTCCCGGATCTGGTTCTCAAGTTTTCGCAACTGCTTTTGCTTGCTCCGCCCGAGCCTGCGCCAGCGGCGCGAACCCTTCTTCAGGCGGGATTGTTTGGCGGCCAGAGCCGCCTTGATCTTGTTCTGATACTGCCGTTTGGCCCGAAGCTCCCGCCCGTTGTAAATCGTCGTCCGCTCGCCGTCGTGGACCACGGCCAGGTGGACCTCGCCCAGGTCCGCCCCGGCTACACCTCCTTCCGCTACGGGTTCTGCCGCGGGCCGGGAGTACACGGCCCGCAGTTCGTACTCCGTGCCCGTCCAGCCCAGTTCGACCCGCACGGGGGCTTCCCAGGGCCACGGCACGACCAGCGAGGCGTTTCCGCGCCCGTTGGAGAGGATGAGCTCTCCTTTTTGGACCCGGATCGCGGACGATTTCCACTGCACCCAGCAGTAGCGCCGCCGACGGTACGGCGGTTTGGCCTGCGGATCGGTCTTCCGGCGCTTGCGCCAGGATTTGAGGGCGTCGTAGAAACCCTGCACCACCGCGTCTGCGCTGTGGGCGTGCAGCTGGTTTGACGTGTGCCATCGCATCATCGACGAAGGTTTGAGCCAGACGTTCTTCTTGCGCACCGTCCGCCAGAAACTCACCACGACGCGGGAATACAGCTCTCCCGCCGCGCGCGCCAGGTCGTCGAGCTGTGGGGTGGGGGCCAGATGCAGCCGCCGCACCTCATACCGATTTGATGACGGCAAGCGGTGCACCCCCTACGACGACGCTGCGGTTGGATTGAAACTGTCGGCCCACGGAACCATTGTACCTATTTACCTGGAATCGGCCGCCTTATCCCCAGGGCTGAAGCCTGGGGCTTGTGGCGGCCGAGTTTTGGTCAGCCGTAGGTAGAACCTGGCGCATCGGACACCAGGGGTTGAAGCGCCTCGAGGAGCCCGACTTCGTCTAGCGAGCGCGAAGGTCACCTTATGCACACCCCCGGTGCCAAACCGGGGGTTTTCCTCGTGCAGGAGGGCGCCCCTCGAGGTTGCATACCCTTCCTTTACCCTTGTTCGCGTGCGCACCCGTCCAGGTGCAGGAAAATTCCCTTTGACCTCTGCTCTTCTCCCTCAGCTTGACGCATATTTCCCCCGCGTGCGAAAATGACCCCAAGAGCCCCCACCTGGAGCTGCTTCCTAGAGGGAGAG